>JAFQBO010000187.1 GCA_017416665.1 Oscillospiraceae bacterium | reverse complement strand
TCACTCTCTCCAAAAATCAAAGTCTTAAAATTATCTAACTTTACAAAAGCCTCCGGATTGGTAGCGTTTCCATACAAACTAAGTTTGAATGTGTTAAAAAGCGGATAAAGCTGAAAAATGAAATACACTATAAAAAAAGGCAGTATAAAAAAGTATCCATATTTCGCATAACTTATAGAACGAATTCTATTTTGCGCACTCGATTTCATTCTCAAAAGCCCTCCCAGAATTAATTTAATAAAAACAGAATTAACACGACACACACCTATAGAGCATAACTACTCTATAGGTTGTGTGAAGTATATTAATTTATAAAATTTTCAATCAGTTATAAATTATTCCCAGTTAAGCTGAGTTGGAAGTGCTTCCATAACTCTTGTTTCGAAATCGCCCATTGTTTCTTCAACAGAACCAAGTGTACCATCACAGTAAGCGTTTACTGCATCGTTAAATGCTCCCTTGATTGTTGAGTCATATGGAGTAATCTTTCCAGCCATGTCGATGCCCTTAGCAACTTCGTTAAGTACTACAAAGTGGTTCTGACCGCCGAGAACAGGAGCACCCTTGTATTCGCCGTCAGCAATGATTTTTTCCATAACTGCTGAGTTAGACATGTATTCACCCTGCTTGATAGCGTATGCTTCAGCGCCATCTTTGTTTGTTGTGAAGAATTCGATGAATTCCTTAGCAAGATCCTTGCTGTTGCATCTTGTTGCAGGTGCAAGCCATGTACCGCCCCAGTAGAATTCTGCTGGACCAACTACACATTTCCACTTACCGAAAGTAGCACCGCCTTCGCCGCCTGCAGCCTTAGCAAGAATTGTGTCACCAAAGCCCCATGTTGATACGAAGTAACCTAAAACGTCATCTGTTGCACCAAGTGCATACCATTCGTCGTTCCACTGAGAAACGTTTGTTACATAACCTTCATCCCAGATAGTCTTTGCAAATTCAGCGTAGTTCTTGCAGTAATCATCTAAAGCAAGCTTGTTGTCAGAAGTAAGCCATGATGAACCACGTGAACCACCATATACCTGCCATACACCGCCGAGTGTAGCAGCCATAGCAGCCTTGTCACCCTTAGCAGCCTTGTATTCTTCAGCTGTTGCAAGGAATGTATCCCAGTCCTTAACCTTTTCCTGCATTTCTTCTGGTGACTTTACGCCGAGGTACTTTTCAGCGAGGTCTTCTCTGTAGCAGTAACCACCTGCAGCAGCCTGCCATGAGATACCCTTGAGTGTACCGTCAACTGTTGACTTACCGATTTCGAGAACGTAATCATATATATCACCGAGTGAGCTTTCATCGATACCGATTTCGCTGAGAGCCATTGTCTGTGAATCGTCGTTTATAAACTTGAGAGCCCAGTCAGCTTCGAGGAACATGATATCAGCGTCGTTAGCTGCTTCTGAAAGATACTGTTCGTAGTTTTCAGCAGCTTCACCACCCTGGCAGTCAAAGTTCTTGATGTTGATTTCTGAAGGATCGTGACCTGTCTTTTCGCAGAAGAGGTCTACCATTGGCTTACTGTCGTTAGCGTTCCAGCAAAGGATTGTGAGCTGATCGCCTTCAGCAGGTGGTTCTTCCTTAGAATCATCAGCCTTTGAATCGTCCTTTGATTCTGAGTTTGAGCTTGAGTTGCTGTTGTTAGCTGCAGGTGATGATTCCTTTTCATCGCCACAACCGTAGAGAGCTGTTGCTGACATTGCAAGAGCTGCAAGTAATGCTAAAGTTTTCTTTAAATTTTTCATTTCTAAATTTTCCTCCTTAATGATTGTATTATATTTAAATATAAAATATAATAGGCATATATACGTCACGTCAGAGCTTTTACCGTCTGACCTTTCAGCAGTCTGGTTTCTATAACCACCTGCTTGTTGATATCAGTTATTTCTTCACCGTTTATTCTCTTCAGAAGTAACTCTGCCGATTTTATTCCGAGAAGCTTTGTATCCTGATACACTGTAGTTATATTTGGTTCCATTATCTGTCCTATCTGAATACCGTCATATCCCACTACGGACAAATCGTCCGGAAGCTTCAGACCCATATCACCTGCCGCCATAAAAGCACCGAATGAAGCAATATCATCAGGCATTATAAGACAAGTGGGCGGTTCATAAAGCGACAGCATTTCTTTAGTCAGTTTCTTTGCAAGCTCGATGTCATTATATCGTCCCTGTCTGACATAATCGACTTCTACCGAAAGACCTAACTGTTTCATCGTTTCGATGTATGTATTAAGTCTTATCGTTGTAACCTGCGAAG
>JAFQBO010000186.1 GCA_017416665.1 Oscillospiraceae bacterium | reverse complement strand
ACTCGTCGCCGTCCGCAGACGGCGAAAAATTCCATAGGAGGCGCATTTACGAGGGGTGAATTGAAAAACAGCCCAGTGGGCTGTTTTTCAAGAGGGGACGCTTTGCAAGAGAAAGCGTCCCCTTACTTTGGTTGTACTTTTGTTTGCCTGCCGATTTAATCGGCACGAAAATTAATTTTGAGGTTTTTCTACAGTTTGATTCCCGCACTGTTGTGCGGGATTTTTTATAATACATATATTCTGAAAAGAATAACAACAACTTCGATAGCTGTTACAGCAGTACCGATAATCAGAAATGCGGTATTTGCTACACCTTTTGCATGAAAAAGATTAAAGCTTATGCCCTTTTTCAAAGGGTAAAAAAGTTTAAGTTTACGTTTATTGAAAATGTCTGTTACGAGATGTGAAAGAAATCCGATGGTAAAATAAACGGTAAGCGGCATGTATATCAGTATAAGTGCGGCATCAAGAATTATCAGAGCTGTAAAGGAATGCATGAATGAGCGGTGAGGAGTTTCCTTTCCAAAAGCACACACCACCAGAAACAGCAGAATTCCCACAATAATTTTTGCAATACTGCCGTTATTTATTACATTTTCTATGATACCGAAGTTTGCAAAATAGTCAGCGGCAACAGCACCAGCAATAACTGCGGCGGCAAGAAAAATCACCTTGTTTGCATCACGATGCGATGAAGAACTGTCTACATCAATATCGCTTATAAGAGCTCCGATTGCACCGGCACTTGAGGCGGTAAGCAGTTCTGTCAGTGAGTCAGGCTGTGTCACGAGAAGTGTTGACGCAATCCCGACCATCATATGAGTTTTTCCCAGCATAAAATTATGTCCTTTCTGTTTTGAAATACGTCAGATTTGTTTTTTATATTCATCTTCGAGCCAGTTTATCATTTCCTTAAATCCGTTTTCATCGAGCACAAATTCCTTTTGCTGTTCGATTTCAGCAAGCTCGGAACAGAGATTTCCGTGCCAGATTAAGGCTGTAATGTTTTCCTTGTCGGGAATAATTTTGTAGTTGAATCCGTTAAGGGAACCTGTGAAGATATTTCCGCTCTGATAGTAGTATAAATTTCTCAGATCAAAAATTTCAGATGCACTTGTTTCTGTCATAATTTGCTCCTTTTATTTTCTGTATAAGCTGAATAATCAGGATTATTCCTGCAATTCCGGTAACACTTCCGCCAAAATCTATCATAACATCACGGAATTCACAGCTTCTTCCCTCAACGAAATTCTGATGGATTTCATCTGATACTGCATACAGCAGACAGATACCTGCTGAAATGAGAGGGTAAAATTTAAAGCGTGAAAATCGGGATGCAGTACAGGTAAGAATGCCGAGAAGCCCGTAAACGGAGAAGTGTGCGGCTTTTCTGACAATAAACTGACAGCTTTCTATGATTTCAGCCTGTTTTTCGGCGGACAGCTTTTTTATGTCAGGAAACAGAATACTGAAAAATGTATCCGAAAAGCTCTGGCTTGTTTCCATTGATTCAGCGGCTTCCTGTGCTGAAAAGCAGAATATGATTATCATGAGTATGGCAACCGGAATCCATGAGATGATATATTTGAATTTATTTATAGGTAACACCTCTTTCGCCTATAATTTTACCATTAATATTATATTAAGTCAAGAAAAATTTAAATAACTATTGAAAAAAAAATCACAAAGTGATACAATATAAATGTATCAAAATCAGAAAGGCAGGGAAGTTTATGAAGTTATGCAGTGGACAGTGCAGATATCTGCTTGCTGTGTCAGAGCTTGCAAAAACAAAAAAAGTGGTACGATCGGTTGATATTGCAAATAAAATCGGCGTTACACGTTCAAGCGTCAGTAGAATGCTCAAGTGCATGGAACGACTTGAACTGATAAATCCTGATTATTCGCTTAGCGTAGAGCTTACGCCGCTTGGAACTGAAACGGCAAAATCATTGTCGGCAAGCTTTGAGTCTGTACATAGCTTTTTTGCTGAAATACTCAGACTTTCTGAAACAGAGGCTTACGAACAGGCTATTCAGTTTATTGCATCGTTCCCTGAAAACACTGTTGAAAAGCTGTCACAAATCACAAAAAACACACTTAATAAAAGAAAAAATAATAAAAAATCTGAATAGGTCTTTTATTTTTTGTATAAATATGTTATAATGTAAATGTTGTCAAACAGAAAGACTTATGCAGGTGAGGGCGAATTGAAAATCGAAGATTTTCATAAAGGGAATGCCGGGTAAAGTTGTTATGGTAAGTTATGCGATTATACACGGCATTCCCTGAGATAAAAAGCCTGCGGCTTTTTATCATTCGCCCTCACCGTTGAAAGCGTACTGCTTTGAATAAACGTTTTTCTGAAAAATACACGCCGCTGGTAGAATACATATTAAAGCGGCAGAATGGAGAAATTAAATGAAAGCTGTTATTACTGTTATCGGAAAAGACAATGTAGGAATTTTATCTAAGGTAAGCAATATCTGTGCCGAATACAACGCAAATATTGTCGATGTGACACAGAGCGTACTTCAGGATATGTTTGCAATGATTATGATGGTTGATATATCTTCAATCAATGCTGATTTCGTTATCCTTGGTGAAAAACTTGACGAACTCGGTAAGTCAATGGGTCTTTCAATTCATACTATGCATCAGGATATTTTTAATTCCATGCACCGTATTTAATTTTAAGAAAAGGAATTGAAGGAGAAAATTAAAATGATAAATGCTTATGACATACTTGAAACTATAAGAATGATTCAGGATGAATGTCTTGACATCAGAACCATCACAATGGGAATTTCACTGCTTGACTGTATCGACAGTGATATTGATAAAGCATGTGAAAAGGTATATAATAAAATCACAACAAAGGCAAAAGACCTTGTAAAAACAGGTGAAAGAATAGAAAAGGAATACGGTATTCCGATTATCAACAAGAGAATTTCCGTTACACCTATTTCAATGATTTGTGCTGCATGTACAGACAGAAATCCTGTAAAGTTTGCTCTTGCACTTCAGAAGGCGGCTGATACATGCGGTGTAAACTTCATCGGTGGT
>JAFQBO010000185.1 GCA_017416665.1 Oscillospiraceae bacterium | reverse complement strand
GACTTTTCCGACAAACTAAAACCTGCACCATTATAGTGCAGGTTTTGATTTATATTTAAAGAAAGAGGATTGTATGAACAAGTTTTATATTAGTTTTCAACAGCTTCCTGATCGCCGAAGAGAGTATCACCCTGAGTTACTTCCTGTAAAGTAACTTCAACATCGACATCAGTACCGTTTCTGGAAATGGTAAGAGTAATTATATCTCCTGCCTTGAATTCGTTTTTCTTTTCATTCAGTTCATCTGTTGTGCTTACAGGTTCACCATTTACTCCAATGATAATATCACCAGCCTGAATACCTGCAATAGCAGCTGCACCATTTGGTGTTACAGAACGAACATAAAGACCTATCGGCATATTGTAAAGACTTGCAGTAGACTGATCAACGTCAATACATGTAATACCTATCTGTGGTCTTCCCTTTACATAGCCGTAATTGATAAGATCATCAATAATAACCTTAGCCTGTGTAATAGGAATAGCAAAGCTTAAACCTTCAACAGTAGCAGTTGAATAAGTTGAAGTCATTTTTGCTGAGTTGATACCGATAACCTGACCATAACTGTTAATCAGCGGACCACCTGAGTTACCCGAGTTAATCGGAGCATCAGTCTGAATAAGCTGCATCTTCTTTTCATTTACGGAAATTTCACGGTTAAGTGCCGAAACAATACCGCTTGTTACAGAACCGAAAAGTTCAAAGCCGAGTGGATTACCGATTGCAAGAACAAGTTCACCAACCTGTAAATCATCACTGTTACCAAATTCTGCCGCAACAAGACCTGTAGCGTCAATCTTTAAAACAGCAATATCTGTATCTGTATCATAGCCGATAATTGAAGCTTCATATTCAGTTTCGTCCGACATAAGAACCGATACACTTGCCGCTCTGCCATAGCCGTTTGTTTCATCATAAATAACGTGTGCATTTGTTATGATGTAGCCTTCAGATGTCATTACAATACCTGTGCCTGTTGATGTGGCAATCTGAGTCTGTGTATCATTGCCGTAAGGTGACTGTCCGCCAAAGAACCAGTCAAAGCCTGAGGTTGAGTTTGAATAAGGAACATTGAACTTGGAAGAAATTCCAACTACAGCAGGCATAACCTTTGATACTGCATCAGGAACAGACATACTGTCCTCTCTTGAGGCAAGCTCCATAAGACTTTTCTGTTCAGCTCCATTATTTACTGTAGAATCAGCTGATGGAATCTTCTTGTCGGATTTCTTTTCTTCTATAGACTGACTGTTGCTGAAAAAGTTCTTGAATGAAAAATTATCATCAATATACTTGTACGCACTGATTGAACCTGCTGAAATTACCGCTGCACAAACCGCAAACGCTATAACCTTTGTAAAGACTCTCTTTTTCTTCTTTGGTTCCGGTTCAACAGGATTTGCAGTAGTTTCATATACATTTGTACTCGGGTAGCTGTAGCTGTATGAGCTCTGTGTCGGCTGACCCTGTTCATTATTTTTGAATTCGTTATTCTGGAAGTTATCCATTTTAAACACCCTTTCTGAGATTTAAAAATTTATGTATTGAATTTTGTGTTTTGTTTTTGTCTATAATTATATTATACCCATGAATGTGAAAATTCTATGATAACATACAGAAAAAAATGTAAAATGGAAACGTAATATTAATTAAAAAATGGTGAATAGCTCACCATTTTTCACTGTTCAACAGAATAATAAACGCCATCAAGTTTAAAACCGGCGATTGTATCTATATCCATCATAGTTTCTCTGAATGCACCGCAGTATATTGAAATATCATAATCCACTTCAGTATTCTGAACAGAAGTAAGCATTGAACCGCCACCGCCAACTGATGCCCATTCCTCAAAAGTTTGATTATCACTCATATTGAGTAAATCATGAACTGTACCATCTTTCATTATCATATATAATGAATCTATTTCTTCATCACTAATTGCTCTGATACATGTTCCAAGATTAGACTTTGTAACTTCATAGTTTCCATGATTTTCACCATAAATCATAAATCCAAGTGTTGAAAGCTTAATACCTATCGGCTTGTAGGTTCTTTCAGGTGCTGAGCTATTGTCGAGCGATATTTCCCTTACTTCAACAGAATCATTTACATTGATACTTGTAGTCTTATCTCTGTTTACCATATCATAGCTGAGTTTTACACAATCAGTACCAAAATTATCTCCCGATGCATTATACTCCAGTACAAATACACGCTTATCTGCTGAATTATATTCCATGAGTTCATCTGTCCAGAACGAGTAATTAACACCATAATTCATTGTGTTATCATGTCTGATATCAGGTTCGACAGTTAAAGTTAATGTTTTTGAAATAGAACCAAACGGCTCATACTTTCCAAGCCATTCTCTGCCCTTTTCATCGTGTGCAATATATTCTACTACTGCATAAGCATTAATTTTATCTGACAAAAGTTCCTTGACCGTCATTGTTATATGTCCATCTGAATCGGTATAAATTTCGCTGAGTACATCATCGGAAACAATTTTATTTTCTGTAAATATTCTGTAAATTGCCGATTTTATTTCACTGGCAAATACTGTTGTCGGAATAAGCATTGCAACAGCCACTGCAAGAATGCAGTAACGTTTTTTAAATGTCTTTCGCACTGTTTTCGGAGTTACTGCATTTTCAAGCATTCTGTTCTTCTGGCTCTGAGTTGGTCGGATATGCTCCATCATTTCTGTATACTTTTTCATAACCGTTTCCTCCTAAAATTTTTTTCAGTTTCTTTTTAGCATAAAAGAGTCTTGAACGTACTGTCGATTCGTTTACTTTAGTAAACTCTGCAATTTCAACAAGTG
>JAFQBO010000184.1 GCA_017416665.1 Oscillospiraceae bacterium | reverse complement strand
CACTACTATCAGCATTGTCTTTCTTTGCACTTGTTCTCTGTATACTTTTAAAGGACAAAATAATCAAGCATATTACGCCTGTTACACTTAAAGTTAAACTTCTGAATTAAACCGCTCCGTACAAAAGACATACTTATATTCAAAAAAATCCGTGGCAGTACCGTTTGTACTGTAAGGTTGGGTATTAAATGGTATGCCACATATTCACGGAGGTTTAACTTATGAAAAAAATATTATCCTTACTTGCATCAGCATCACTGATTCTTACATCTGCTGTCGGCTGTAATACCGCTGCTGGCAGTGATGACAAGCTTTCAATTATTACAACAATTTTCCCTGAATACGACTGGGTTACGGAAATTCTCGGCGACAAAGCCGATGACGCAGAAATTACAATGCTTATGCAGAGTGGTGCAGATATGCACAACTACCAGCCGTCAGCAGAGGAACTTATAAAGGTTTCCGATTGTGATATGTTTATCTATGTCGGTGGTGAATCGGACGAATGGGTGCATGATGCACTTGAAAATGCCACAAACAAAGACATGACAGTTATAAATCTGCTTGATGTTCTGGGCGATGATATTGTAAAGGAAGAAGAAATCGTTGAAGGCATGGAACATGAGCATGAACACGAAGAAGAAGAACATGAAGATGAAGAACACGAGGAAGAACACGAGGAAGAACATGAACACGAAGCTGATGAACATGTATGGCTTTCACTGAAAAACTCAAAGATTATCTGTCAGCATATCGCAGACAAGCTGTGTGAAATAGATCCTGACAACAAGTCAGTATATGAAAAGAACGTTTCGGACTATATTGGAAAACTCGATGAACTCGATAAGGAATATCAGCAGATGGTTGACAGTTCAGCTGTAAAAACACTTGTTTTTGCCGATCGTTTCCCGTTCCGCTACCTCACAGAAGACTATGGTCTTGACTACTATGCGGCATTCTCGGGCTGTTCTGCCGAAACAGAGGCAAGCTTTGAAACCGTAACATTTCTTGCTGAAAAAGTCAACGAGCTTGGTCTTACAACTGTACTGACAATCGAAAGCGGTGACGGAAAAATCGCCGAAACGGTTATCGAATCAACTGCAAACCCTACCGGAAGACTTATACTCGATTCAATGCAGTCTGTAACAATGTCGGACATCGAATCGGGTGCAGATTATCTTTCAGCTATGAGAGGAAATCTCGGAGTTCTTAAAGAAGCTCTCGAAAATAAAATCGGATAAGGAGAATCAAAATGGCACAGCTTACATGTCAGAATTTAACACTCGGTTATGATTCAAGAATAGTACTCAGCGGCCTTGACTTTACAGTAAACAGCGGAGATTTTCTCTGTATTCTTGGTGAAAACGGCTCGGGTAAATCAACTCTTATGAAAACTCTCCTCGGACTTATTTCACCTGTTGACGGAAAAGTCATCACCGGTGACGGTCTTAAGGCAAACGAAATCGGTTATCTCCCTCAGCAGACGTTTGTACAGAAGGATTTCCCTGCTTCGGTTGAGGAAATCGTACTTTCAGGCTGTCAGGGAAGATGCGGTCTGCGTCCGTTTTACAACAAAAGTGAAAAAATTCTTGCAAGAAAAAATATGAACAGAATGAATATTACCGACCTCAGAAAACGCTGTTACCGTGAACTTTCGGGCGGTCAGCAGCAGAGAGTACTGCTTGCAAGAGCTTTGTGTGCAACACAGAAACTGCTTCTGCTTGATGAACCTGTTTCAGGACTTGACCCTAAGGTTACGATGGAAATGTACACTCTTATCGAAAATCTCAACAAAAAAGACGGCATTACAATCATAATGATTTCACACGACATTTCCGCCGCACTCAGATATGCAAGTCACATTCTCTACATCGGCAAGGATATTTTCTTCGGCACAAAAGAAGAATACCTTAAAAGTGACATTTCAGACATTTTCGGCAGTGTTGCAGGAGGTGAACAGTAATGGGCGATATGCTTGCAACTTTACAGAATTACCTTCAGTATCCGTTTGTGCGTTACGCACTCATCGTTGGCATACTTATTTCACTCTGTTCTTCACTGCTTGGCGTAACACTCGTT
>JAFQBO010000021.1 GCA_017416665.1 Oscillospiraceae bacterium | reverse complement strand
ATCTCTACGGTCCGTTTGAGCATGATGAAGCTTTTGAAATCTATATGAACACCGAGATTGACCGTCCCGGCTCATACGAGGGTCCTACTACCTATACCCTGCCCGACGGCAAATGGTGTTTGATGCTCGACTTCTTCGGCTGTGAAAAAGAGAAAATGGGATATATACCGTTTGTTTCAGCAAAACCCGGCAACACCAACTTTAAGCGTGTACCCGAACAGTTTGCATTTCCCTACGGATTTAAGCACGGACGGGTAATTGAGATTACCACTGAGGAATATGACAGACTTCTTCATCTTTGAGACAGTTACCAATTTTATATCATGACAAAAACAGGGATATCGATAAAATCGATATCCCTGTTTAGCTTTTAAAACGGAAACAAAGACCTAAGCATTCTTTGAATAGATTCGAACAGATTATTAAACAGTCTTTCTATCAGCTCGTCAATAGTAATGACATTTCCACCAATATAGCTTCTGGTCTGAACCGTACCGCAATCGGCACATCTTCTGGTGCTGACATATCTGCCGGTTTGGTTGTTCTTAACATAGTCGCTCCATGCTCCGAATTTATGTGCAGTTTTATCAATTGTTTGAGTTGCAATTACCTCTTCACAGATGGTACATTTAGCTTGCATTGAGCCTTCCTGAGTACAGGACGCCTTCTTCGTAACTACCCATTCACCCTGGACATGTTCTTCGCACTCAACGTCAAAATTCACCTCGTACGGAGTAAAGTGGTCGCAAGTTATAACAAGGAAGCCGTTTTCAATTTTTGCAGGCACCGCCGTTTTACTTCCATCATCATTTGTCCTTACAACCTTAACATTTCTGGCTCTTCCATGGAGCTCTGAAAGGGGAATTCTTATCTGTATTTCACCATCAGGCTGGAAACCGTAGTCAAGATTATCATCTGTAAGTTGGAACTCGTAGAGGACGTTGTAACGGTTACCGGAAGCACTGACCACCTCATAATCAAGGGCATAATCATACTTGTCTCCGCAGTTGGTGCAAACGAAAGTACACTTGGCATCGTCTTTTTCAAGAGATGGAGTAATAGCCTCATAGTTATGACCTGTTGTAGCGATTGCCTCATCATATGTATCACCACAGATGCATGTATAAGTTCTCACACCATCAGAAACGCAGGTCATTTCCTTTGTAATCTCCGACGTGTAATTATGTACATGGATTCCGTAAACTGCTGTAAATTCAAGGTTCTCATCCGGCATTGTCGTAGGTGTGCTCTTATCCCAGCTAAGGAATGTATCGCCGTTTTCATTGAACTCAACAGTGGGAGAAACAATGAAATCGCCTTCGACATAAGTCTGAACGATATCGCCCTGTGCCGTATGCCATGTGATTGTCCTTTCAGCCTTAACAAGCGTAGCATCAAAAATCATTCCGTTTGATGCGGCCTGACTGGATGTATTCCAATTTTTGAAGTTCCAATCTTCAGAAACTTCAAGCTCAGGAGCAACAGCATAGCCGTTTTTGATATTCTCGGAAACTTCATAAACTTCACCGTTCAGCGTGAAGATAACCCTTGTTTTTTCTGACGAAAGTGTTACAGTTGAAGTTTCAAACGTTGCTTCATAGCCCTTTGCATCTTCGCCGAGCATCACGCCGCTGTCTTCGGTATCAACAACATAAGCCCCTGCAGTTGCTGCCTTTTCATTAAGTGAAGCAAAGAACTCAACATGTACCTCATAGGTAATATTACCCTCTTCGTCAACAACCTTTTCGGGTGTAAGACCGTTCAGCTGAATGGTTGTTGTACCGTCAGCGTTTCTTGTAACGATAATATCATCGTTCGTAATACCGTACTGTCTGATAAGGTCAATTCTTAATTGCTGCTCCTGCTGTGAGGTTAATGTCACATACTTTGAAAGCGTTTTAATTAAGGTCAGATTATCAAAAGGAGCTGTGTGTGAAAGAGATTCTGTTGAAATCGACTTGAATACAGATGTAAGCGAATCGGTATTATTTACAGTTATGTAATACTCACCGTCTGTACCTTCACCCATATAATTCATAGACACCGCTTCGGGATAACCCGATGAAACAGCATTCATGAAATTTTTGATGCTTGTATTTTTGCTGTCCTGCTCTGAGAATACACCGACACTGTAAATTGAAGCATTATAAGTTTTCTTCAGAGTGGAAGCGTTTGCGATTGCCGAGTTAGCAACCGATGTCTGGAAACCGCTTAAATACGTAGGCTCACCGTCAGTCATAAACACAACTACTCTCTGACGGTCGGTTGAATCTGTGTTTGCAAAAATGCCCTTTGCCATTTCAAAGCCAAGGTCTGCAGCCGTAGCACCTCTGGCTTCAATGCTGTCGATAGCCGTGATAAGGTCTGTATTTACTTCGCCGTCAACATTGACACTGAGCAGTGAGCTGCCGTAATCGGAAGTTTTTATGTTTTCAAACTTCACTATACCTCTTTGAGAGGTAAGAAGCTCTGTGTTTTCGTTCTTTTCGTATCCGTTGTAATCGCCTGACAGACCAAAGCCGACAAATGATATCCTGTGGTCTGCACCGGTCATCTTTGCATTTTCATAAACGGTGTTCACAAAGTCCTTTGCAGTATCCTTTAAAGCGTCAATCTTTTTGGTGTTGCCGCCGAGAGTCTCATCCATTGAACCGGACTGGTCAACAACAAGAACAATGTCAAGCGGCACAGACTGCGAAACCGTCGACTTTACAACAGCCGCATCTGCCCACGCTTTAAATCTGAAGAGAACATCATCTGCATCTGTATAATGAATTATTTCAGATTCGGTTTCAATTTGAGATGCATCGCCGCTCTTGATAAGCGTATATTTTGCATTGATTGTGATATCGGAATCGGAAAGTGTGTATTCTTCCCATTCGCCGATATATCTGTCTTTTTGGGGAACTGCAGGCTCCTCAATTTCGGTTGCACCCTTGGCAAAGTCTACAGTAGCAACCACTTCACCGTTTGCAACGAAAGAAGCTGTATAAACATCCTTTTCGAGCTTTGGAATTGGTCTTTCTTCCACGCCGTCACAGTATGCACAGTCTCTGCGTTCAAGACCCTCAGACTCATATGTCGCAGGAGTTACCACATACCAGTTAAGGTATGTATGACCGAGCGACTCGAAATTAAGCAGACGCTTAACAGCAAGCTCATGACCCGGTGAACCGCAGTAAGCACGAACGGTACAATCTGCAGGTATTATAGGGGCGTCAATCTTT
>JAFQBO010000183.1 GCA_017416665.1 Oscillospiraceae bacterium | reverse complement strand
TCCCGATTCTATATTTGACCATACGCATTTTCTACATATGATATTTTTCTTTGGTTTAATGCTTAAAATTAATATCCTTATTTCATCCCAGCTGAGTTTTTCTTTCAATATATCACGCTCCATTTTTTGTATAACGCAAATGCAGAAAAATCTGCACTTGCGTCCTACCCGCACTGCATGATTTGTTCTGTAAAAACAGCTTTAGCAGTGCGGTATGATTTCGTTTTGCCTTGTGTGATATTTATCCACGATACCCGTCACACACGGAATTTTACAGGCTGCGGTCAGCGTAACCGCATCATAGGAATTTCACCTGCTCTACAAGCCCCATTGGGAAGTATCATTATCCTCACATGTTTCATTGCCATTTCGGAAAGCTGTTCCGAATTTCGAAGCTTCATATTTCTCGCTCGCTTTTCAAGGTCATGGCGTACGGCTTCTGCGGCTGCCGAGATTTTATACCGGCCATGTGATTTAA
Source organism: Oscillospiraceae bacterium (assembly GCA_017416665.1). GTDB lineage: Bacteria > Bacillota > Clostridia > Oscillospirales > Ruminococcaceae > Porcipelethomonas. The sequence continues at coordinate 1,571 of JAFQBO010000183.1, read as the reverse complement.
GTACCTGTAAAACTGATATTCAATTGTCAAGATGCCCGAAGAAAAATCTCAAATAAATTTCCCTTCACTATTTACTGGTAAAGATTTTGAAAATAACAGGGATTTATTTTTCGTTTTTTATAAATTTCAGCAATTTAGCCAAAACTCTCGTTATCTTTTCATGCATTGTTTGTTGTGTAATACCATATTCATCAGCCAGCTGAGTCTGATTTTTATTTTCCCAGAAAAGCTTATGTATTATATTTCTTTCACAAGGCTTAAGCTTTTTCAAAGCTGTATGCAGTCTTTCAAGCATTTCTTTAGCCATTATTTTTTCAAGAATTTCTTCTTCGAAATCTCTGAAAATAAGATTTTGGCAAGTATTGTGAGCATACTGTTCGAGTGAAAGTGGAATAACAATTTTACCGTTTTTGTCCCTCTGCGTATAATCAGCATGGTTCTTTTCGGAATAATATGCCCTGTATTCATCTTTGGAACATTCCAGAACACAATTTCCGAAGCTTATGAACCAACGGTTTTCATACGTTTTGGCAATGAGATATTCTTCTTCCGTAAACTCGGAATATTTCTCACCGCCAGATTTGTTGTATTGATAATATTTTGTTTTCAAAATAAAAGCCGACCTTTCAATTTATTTTTAAATCAAAAGGTCGGCTTATGGATATTTTGCTGTCAGACACAGCCATTTTAGTTTTAAAATCATGTTTGCCCTTTCTCCAAAACTGAATTAGGACACAAAAAAGGAGTCTGCATACTTTTGTGTATGCAGACTCCATAACAGTCTGACAGCAGTATTTTATTCGAAAACACAAAATATTTCGTTTTGTACTTTCTGCAAAACGACTGTTATTTTGTGCCTTCAGTCTTAATTCCTATAAATTTAAATCTTATATTATCTCAAAATATTCTTCTATGTTTTTAAGTTTCTGACGGCTTATAGGGAGCCGTTCGTTTCCTTTTAGAATTATGTATTTACCTTCAACACGCTCAATGTACGCAGGATTCACAAGAAATGATTTGTGAATATCAAGAAAGCTGCTGAAACACTTTTCTTCTGCACAATCGGAAAGCTTTTTGTAAAATTCGGTTTGACCATTTTTTGTATGCATTATTGTTTTTCTTCCGTTTCCGTGTAAATAAACGATTTTTGAAACAACAATTTCTTTTTTGCTTTTGTTGCTCATATATCTGAACACATTGAAGGCTTTGTCAGTTTTTCTCAAATAGCTGTTAATACATTCACTGACAATATTGTAATTCAAAGGATATGTAAGGTAATCAAATGCATGAAGCTTTACAATTTCAGCACTGCATTTGTCTGATGATGACATAAATACAAGCTCTGTATCTTCGTCAAACAATTCTTTTCGTATGTAAGTCGCTGACTGCAAACTCATATCCGTTTCCAGGTCAATGAATACCAGATTATATGCACATTCCGATTCAATATCTTTCAGAAAAGTCTCTGCTGTTTCAAATATGCTGATTTCATTATCAGCATCACATTTCATATCAAACATGTCAAGATATTTTCTGATTTTCATATCAGCTTCAGCACATAATACTGCTAT
>JAFQBO010000182.1 GCA_017416665.1 Oscillospiraceae bacterium | reverse complement strand
AGGAAATTCAAGACCCTTTGATTTATGCATTGTCATTACCGAAACGGCGTTGCGTGTACCGGAAGAACCGCCCGCAGGTCTGAAATCTCCCTTTGACTCGGAAATCCTGTCGATATATCTTATGAAACCGCCGATTCCGCCGCCGCCTGATGCCTCACAGCTGTTGGCGTATTCAAGGAGAATTCTGAGATTTGCACGTTTTCTTTCGGCATCCTTATAAAGTGATATAACCGAAGTGAAGTCTGTCTTGTCGTAGATAAGCTGTATAATTTCAGGGAGAGTGTGCCATGATGAAATAAGACGGAGCTCGGTTATAATGCCGTGGAAGTTTTCAAGTTTTTTGAAAAGTGCACTTTCAGAGTCGAGAACCGCAGGAGTGTTACGGAATTTTCCGAGTGCGGCGAGAATGTTTGTAAAGAGCTTTCTTCCTCTGCCGATAAGACGCAGCTGAGCAATTTCGTCAGCAGTGACCGTAAACATCGGAGACATGAGAACGGAAGTCAGCGGAATGTCCTGGAGAGGATTGTCCGTTACACGGAGAAGATTGAGCAGGATGGAGATTTCCCTTGATTTAAGGTAACCCGAAACGTCCTCACAATTCACGTCAAGACCGTAGGTTTCAAGAGCATCCCTGTAAACGCCGTTATACTTTTTGTTACGCATGAGTATGCAGAAATCCTTCATTTCGCATGGGCGTGTACCACCGTTTTTTCTGTCAGCAACAGGCACGCCGTCATCCAGCATTTTTCGTATTTTTTCTGCTATGCACAGTGCCTCGGAGTTTTCGGCTTTGTCAGTTTTGTCGATAAGCATAATGTGCGTATCACGGTTGTTTTCAAAAAAGTCAGTACCGTTTATGAGAAACTCGTCTTCGGTGTAGTCAATATCGCCCGACTGTACGGACATGATGTTTCTGAAGACATAGTTTACGAAATCTATTACCTGCGGTGAACTTCTGAAATTACGGCTGAGTTTTATTGAAGCGTTTTTATTGTTGTTTTCATCATAAGGCTGAAATTTTTCCGTAATTCTGATGAAGTTGTCGGGATTTGCAAGTCTGAAACGGTAAATCGACTGCTTGACGTCACCAACAAAAAAGAGATTGTTTCCGTATGTATCCGCATCGCCGTTTTTTGACAGGAGTCTGAAAATCATGTCCTGACGGTCGTTTGAGTCCTGATATTCGTCTACCATTATAATGGCGTATGACTCGGAAAGCTGCTGACAAAGCGGTGTTTTGGTAATACAGCCATTTTCGTCGCAGACAGCAAGAAGTCGGAGCGTAATCTGTTCGGCGTCGTCAAAACCGATGGCGTTTTTTTCGGTTTTGTAGTCGGAGAGACGCTTGTCAAGCTCTTTTATGATACCATATATGGCAGTAAGGATTTTTTTATGTCTGTCCAGATCATCGCCGCTGTTTTCAACGATACTGCCCGGTGCGGACAGCGACTGAATATTCTTTTTGATTTCGGTTCTCTTGTTTTTGACAAATTCCCTTTCCTCGGGATACGGGTTATCCTTGGGAGCACGAGGGAAGGTTTTGAACTTAATACCCGAAAGATAATCTGCCATAGCGGTAAAGCCGTCGTTTGTGAACAGTTCCGACGACTTTTTCAGAATATTCATGTCATCGTCGAGAACCTCGGAGAGCTTTTTGTCGCCCAGAGACACAGCCGTGTCAATGAGGTCGGTAAGTGATTCGGTGTATGAACTGAGATTTTTTTCGGTACCCGAAAGATATTTTTTCAGATAGAAGTCACCGTCATAGAGGGTCATGAACTGTCTGATACGGTTTTCGTAAAACGGAATTGCGGTAATATCCGTATAGAGCGAGGAAATTATGTCAAGGAGTGGTTTGTCGTTGTTTCCGCAGAAGTTGTCACGCAGGAGCTTCATTTAATCGGGATTTGTAACGTGTCTTTCCTCAACGACTTCTTTAAGAATTGTATCCATGCAGAGAGCCTGTTCGGTTTCGTCCAGGATTCGGAAGTCGGCTGAAAGTGAGAGATTTGAGATGTTTTCCCTTATGAGATTGAAGCAGAAAGAGTGAATGGTGGAGATTGACGCAAGCCCCATGTGTGACTGCTGTCGGAGAAGCCAGCGGTCGTCGGGATTTTCACTGATTTTCTTTATCAGTGCCGTGGAAAGACGCTGTTTCATTTCAGCCGCCGCAGCGTTGGTGAATGTAACAACAATCATGTCTTCGACGTTTACACGGTTTTCGCTGTCTGAAATGATTTTTATAAGCTTTTCAATCAGTACAGAGGTTTTACCGCTTCCTGCCGCCGCTGATACTATTACAGAACGTCCTTTGGCTTTTATGGCGTTCTCCTGCTGAGGTGTCCAGCCCATTTGTAAAGCCTTCCTTTCGATAAGTATTGTAAATATTATTATATCATATTTTTACATATAAAGCAAGCATGAGTAAAATTTTCGTAGTCAGTTGAATTTATATTTACCGGGTGACCCCGGTGGACATTTTCGGGCGTACATTATGCGTAAATGCAATTTAATGCACGATGGGTTATTGTAAGGTAAATTTTTATTTGTCGGACGAATATTTTTATTGTCTGCACCTATTATTTGTAGGGTGCGGCGCCTTCGACGCACCGCCGATTAACATGTTTAATTCACGGGACGTCGTGGGCGCCGTCCCCTACAAATATCATTTTGCAAAATAAAATTACATCGGTAAATATAAATTTATCTGCCTGCGAAAATTTTACACATACTTTTTTGCTGTCTGTATTGAATAATAATCAGATTTGTGTTACAATTTTAGTATACTTTAAATTTGGAGCAAAACTATGAAAAAAATCACACTCAGTATTCTGGCGCATGTCGATTCAGGTAAAACGACACTGTCAGAGGCAATATTATATAAAACAGGCGTTATAAGAAAATGGGGACGTGTTGACCATCGTGACACGTTTTTTGACACACATTTTCTTGAACGTGAAAGAGGAATTACAATTTTTTCAAAGCAGGGCGGATTTACCGTTGACGACACACCATACACCCTGCTTGACACCCCGGGACATTCGGACTTTTCAAATGAAACAGAACGTACCCTGCAGGTCACCGATTATGCAATACTTGTGATAAGCGGTTCTGAAAAGGTTCAATCGCATACCGAAACGCTGTGGGACTTGCTTAAACGCTACAATATCCCTGTTTTCATATTTGTAAATAAAACAGATCTGCCGAACGTAAGCCGTGATGACGTGATGTACACACTGAAAAAACGTCTTTCCGACGGCTGTATCAACTTTTGCAATCCTGATAAACAGGCTCTTTACGAAGAACTTTCCCTCTGTGACGAAAGACTGATGGAGGAATATCTTGAAACTGAAGCTTTGTCTGATGAAACAATAAAACAGTGTATTGCAGACGGCAGAATTTATCCATGCTGTTTCGGTTCGGCACTTAAAATGGACGGCATAGATGAATTTCTGAATATCATTCATCAGTACACCATCATGCCGGAATATTCAGATGAATTCGGTGCCAAAGTTTACAAGATTTCCGAAGACGAACACGGAAACCGTGTAACACACATGAAAATTACAGGCGGACAGCTTAAAGTAAAATCACAGCTGAGTTATACGTCAGATGACGTAAAGTACGACGAAAAAATAAATCAGATACGCATTTACTCAGGCAATAAATACAGTATGACTGACACTGCCGATGCAGGTACAATCTGTGCTGTAACGGGTCTTTCATCGGCTTTTTGCGGACAAGGACTGGGCATTGAAGAAAATTCATTTTCACCTGTTCTCGAACCTGTTTTAAGCTATGGTATCATACTTCCTCCGGAGATTGACAGTCATACAGCTCTTACAAATCTGCGTACACTTGAGGCGGAAGATCCTCAGTTACATGTTGTATGGGACGAACGTTCTGAACAGATTCAGCTCAGACTTATGGGAAAAATACAGCTTGAGATTTTGAGTGAAATTATAAAGGAACGTTTTGGTTTTGAAGTTGAATTCACTTCGGGAAGTATAGCTTATCGTGAAACTGTAACGGAAGTTTCAGAAGGCGTCGGACACTATGAACCACTCCGTCACTATTCGGAAGTACATCTTCTTATTGAACCACTCAAAAGAGGAAGCGGACTTGAATTTGAAACCGACTGCCGTGAAGAAGTACTTGATAAAAACTGGCAGAGATTAATTCTTACGCATCTCAAGGAAAAAACACATCTGGGTGTGCTGACAGGTTCTCCTATAACCGATATTAAAATAACACTCAAATCGGGTAAGGCACATCTCAAGCATACCGAGGGAGGTGATTTCCGTCAGTCAACCTACAGAGCTGTAAGGCAGGGACTCCGCAAAAACAACAGTGTTCTCCTTGAACCGTTCTATAAATTCAGACTTGAAATTCCTACCGAAAATACAGGGAGAGCGATAACTGATATTCAGCAGATGTGCGGAAGCTTTAATCCTCCGGAAGTTTTTGAGGATATGACCATAATTAATGGTACTGCACCTGTGTCGACGATGTGCGACTACTACAGCGATGTAATAAGCTACACAAAAGGGCGTGGCAGACTTACATGTACCGTCAAAGGCTATGAAGAATGTCACAACGCTGATGAGGTTATTGCAGACATTGATTACAACTGTGACAGCGATACGGCAAACACTGCGGATTCTGTTTTCTGTTCACATGGAGCAGGCTTTGTTGTGAATTGGGACGAGGTTGAAAACTATATGCATCTGCCGAGCTGTATCAGAGAGGAAAAAAGCTTT
>JAFQBO010000181.1 GCA_017416665.1 Oscillospiraceae bacterium | reverse complement strand
CCATGTGTATTTCCATGCTGTTGACTGGCTTTCTGTCGGGAACTGTGGAATGTAGTCTGATTCACAGAGGTCGAGGTATTTCTGGTCGCCTGTTGCCATGTAGAGCCAGTTAGCCGCATACATAAGGTCGTCTACCCATGTAGTTGTAGGATAGAATGACTTCTGAGCACCCTGATCTTCGTTGCTTCTTGTTTTGTCAGCGAGTTCAAAAAGACTTACAGCGTGTTCAAGATATTCATCAGCCTTTGCAGGGTCAGTATCCCTGAACATGATATAACCTTCTGCAAGAGCAGCTGCTGAAAGGGCAACAGTTGTAGAGTCTGTAATTTCGTCATAAGGTCTTTCTTCGTCACCGAACTTGAGCTTATGCTTTCTCATATAAACTTCGGCACTGCACCATACAACGTGGTCATCAGCGTCACCGATAGTACCGATCATCTTGTCACCGAGGTCACAAGCCATTACATAGTCAAGACCCCACTGAACGTTATTTCTGTAAACCTCTTCAAGACCTGCTTTTACGAGAGTATCCTTGTACTGAATGTAACCCCATGCAAGAACTGATGCTGTATAAGCGTTTGTAAGAGTAAACTTGTAATGGTCACCAGCGTCGAACCAGCCACCGTCAACGATGTCTGATGGTGTACCATCTTCCTTTACCATTGAATCAGCACGCCATTCAACTGAATTCCAGTCAGGAAGGATACCTGCCTGCTGAACTTCATAGAAAAACATTGACTTCTGAAGTGCCTCAGCATAGTTATAGCTTGATTCAGCTGAAACGCTTACTTCTGAAACTTCCGGCATAGCCGCAGTCATTGATGTAAGAGCCATCACGCCTGTAACAGCCGCCGCAATAAATTTCTTCATAATTCCCACTCCTTAATTTTTTATTATTAACTCAATATGCCCTCGCCTTTTTAGGCGAGGGTAATTGTTTTTAATAACCGTTGTAATCAGCGTATATAACAAATCTCTTTACTGTTGCCAAGTCAAATACATTAATCTTGTTATCCTGATTTGCATCATAGTTATAATCTGCATTACTATCCTGCTTTGTAAGGAATTTAACAAGTGCTATCGCATCAGCTGCATTGACATAGCTATCGTCATTTACATCACAAGGATGTGTAACAGGACCCAGAACTGGTTCTGTTGTTTCTTCAGTTGAAGGTTCAGTAGAAGGCTCTGTTGGCTCAGTAGTAGGTTCTGTTGTTGGCTGTTCACCTGAACCGTACCATGTACCAAACTCATGATTTTCATCAATTTCAGAAGCATTTGCTATAATTGTATCGAGAGTTGATGCATCACCACCGTAAAGCTCGTAAAGACCTGCACATGCAAGAGCGAAGCAACCGTTGTAGTCAAGGGCAGGTTCTGTTGACTGATACTGATCCCAGTAGTCTGTATAAGTACAGTTGCTGTCTGTAGGACCGCCTACGAGTGAGCCGTAGCAAACATATGATGCACCTGTCTTATTAGGGTTTGCGGCTCTGTGGTGGAGCTGTGACGGGAACTGACTTCCGTAACCTAAAAGGAAGCTTGTTGACTTCTGGTTGTCACCTAAAATGTAGTCCATCTGCCACTTTGCACCCTGAGCGTATGAGCTGCTTGCATCGCCGTTTGCAAGTTCAAGAGCATATCTCTGTAAAGCACAGTTATATCTTGATGAACCCCAGCCCTTTGCGTTGTATGTTCCGACATTTACACCGCCGTTATTGTTAAGTTCAAATTTAAGTTCACTTTCATATGTTGATGTCTTGTAACCAAGTTCATGAAGCAGTGTTGCGTAGCCGCCCCAGAGCTTATCCCATGAATAAATCCAGCAGTCGTATTCGCCGTTATACACACCCGAACCATTTGATTCGTATTTTGCACTCCATGATGAAGGGAGTTCACCGCCGTTATTGGCAAGTGTACACCATAAATCCGACCATGCAATATCATCGTTCTGTGAACCCGAAGCATAGAATGAACCTACACCGTCATATGTAGCTGTCGGATATTTTTCGGTAAACTTTTCGAGAGCGTTTGCATACTTGAGACATTCTTCAGCATAAGCGGCATTCTTGTCTGCAAAAGCGAGTGAACATGCTGCAAGAGCTGATGCCATCTGTCCCGATGCATCACATGAT
>JAFQBO010000020.1 GCA_017416665.1 Oscillospiraceae bacterium | reverse complement strand
TGGGGTATATTTACGAGGGGTGAATTGAAAAACAGCCCAGTGGGCTGTTTTTCAAGAGGGGACGCTTGACAAGAGAAAGCGTCCCCTTACTTTGGTCGTAATTAAGTTTGCTTGCCGATTTAATCGGCACGAAAATTAAATTTGAGGTTTTTCTACAGTCTAAAAGGACGACTAAAAGTCGTCCTTTATTTTTTATTTACCAGCTAAGTGCTTAGCAATAGCTGCTGCGTCACGAACGCTTACTTCGCCATCACCGTTAAAGTCTGCACTTATAGGAAGATCAGAAGCCGCTCCCTTTGCAAGAGCCTTTGCGATAGCAGCACAGTCACGAACAGTTACTTCACCGTCACCGTTTGCATCACCGCTCATACCAGCTGGGTTTTCACCTGCACCGCCGAGTGATTCAAAAAGAATATTGTACTTCTTAGCATATGTCTGAGCTGTTGAGCCTTCATAACCGTAGATTGTACCTGTAAATGTCTTGTCAGCGTTTGAAATTGTCTGAGAGTTATCCTTGATTAAACAATTCTTATTGTTGATTGTAACCTTAGCAAGCTTTTCACAGTTATAGAAAGCAAGCTTTTCGATTTCTTCAACATTTGTTGGAATATTGATTTCAAGTAATGAAGAACAGTTTTCAAATGTAGATTCGGCAATCTTAGTAACACCTGATGGAATATTAATTTCAGCAAGCTTTGTACACCAGTTGAATGCATTTGCACCAATTGTTGTAACTGAATTAGGTATTGAAAGTTCAACCAATGCAGAGCATGAAGCAAAACCATATGAACCGATTGTCTTTGCAGTTGTTGGGATTGAAACTGAAGAAAGATTTGTACAGCTTGCAAATGCTGCATCGCCAATATAGTAGACACCTGAAGGAATTTCGATTTTTGTAAGCTTTGTACAGCCGTAAAAAGCACCGCCGGCAATACCTGTTGTACCAGTCTTTATAGGTGTTGAAGCATCCATTACAGTTTCAACACTGCTGTCACAGAAAATTACCCATGAATCAGCATAGTATAAAGGACCCATGTTATTCTTAATCTGGAAATTTAAAAGTTCTGTACCTGAGAATGCATTAGCACCAATATATTCAACACTTTTAGGAATTGAAATTTCCGCTAAAGCTGAACAGTTATAAAATGCTTCCTTACCGATTGAAACAACCGAATCAGGAATTGTAATTGTTGCCATCTTTGTACAGTTAGCAAAAGCATTGTCTGCAATTACAGAAACTGACTTAGGAATGCTGTATGATGTAGCTGCCTTTGCACTTGGATAGCATACAAGTGTTGAAGCACTCTTATCAAAAAGAATACCATCATCAACGCTGAAATATCCGTTCTGTGGGTCAACATTGATTGAAGTAAGCGCTGTACTATCATCAAACGCATCTGCTGCAATTTCCTGAACAGCAAGACTGTCGATAGTCTTAGGGATAAGAACCGACTCTGCTGTCGATGAGCAGTCAGTAACCCTTATAAAATCAAAATAACCATCTTCGTCTTCATCTACCTGCACATAAGATAAATCACCGCTTGTCATTTCACTGCTTACGTCTTCAGCAAATACTGAAAGACTGCAAACTGAAGCTGTAGCAGCACAAAGTGTTGCCGTTAAAACGCTTAAAAACTTCTTTGTAATACTCATTGTTTCCTCCATTAAATAACTTTTTTGGGGTTTCTTTTTCACACATATACATTATATATCCAATTATAAAATAAATCAAGCATTCACCAAAAAAATCGGAGGTTTAAACAGTAATTATTCACTCATCTTTGCCGCTTTTATCATAATCGCACATTCAAGACGCTTTTTTTCAAGTTCGCACGAGAATTTGTGTGCATTAAGAATATCACCTGCATATGCGTGATTATTTGCATTGCATCCGCCGCTACAGTAAAACTTTGCCCAGCACTTACGGCATTCCGGCTTTTTGTAGATATGTGACGCCGCAAATCTGTTTTTCATTTCAAGGTCAAATGTACCCTCATCAATATTACCCATTTTGAAGTCTTCATTGCCGACAAACTGATGACATGGATAAATATCGCCGTCCGGAGTGATTGCAATATAGTCATTACCACAGCCACAGCCTCTGAGTCTCTTTATTGCACACGGACCCTGATCAAGATCTATCATAAAATGGAAGAAATTAAACTTTTCACCCTTTTCCTGTCCGTCAAGCATTCTCACAGCAAGCTTTTCGTATTCACTGAAAATAGAATAAAGTTCTTTTTCAGTGAGAGCATACGGCATTTCAGGATCAGCGACAACCGGTTCAACAGAAATCTGATCAAAGCCTTCATTGTAAAGGGCATATACATCGTCTGCAAAATCGAGGTTATACTTAGTAAAAGTTCCTCTTACATAGTAATCCTTATCGCCTCTGCCTTCAACAACCTTTTTGAATTTAGGCAGGATAGTATCATAACAGCCACTGCCGTCAACTCTTTTTCTCACCTTGTCATTTACACATTTTCTGCCGTCAATTGAAAGTACAACGTTTGACATTTCCTTATTGATATATTCTGTAATTTCATCATTCAGGAGCAGACCGTTTGTTGTGATGGTAAATCTGAATTTCTTGTTGTATTCAGCTTCTTTGCTTCTTGCGTATTCAACAATCTGCTTTACAACATCAAAATTCATAAGCGGTTCTCCACCGAAAAAGTCAAGTTCAAGAACCTGTCTGTCAGCAGATTTTTCAAGCAGAAAATCTATAGCTTTTTTACCTGTTTCAAAAGTCATCAGCTTTCTGCCCTTACCGAAGTCACCTGTTGACGCAAAGCAGTAATCACATCTTAAATTACAGTCGTGTGCGATATTAAGGCACATAGCCTTTACAGGTGCCGCTACAGACATATCTGCAAACTTTTCATATTCATCTTCTGTAAAAAGAATTTTTTCGTTGTAAAGCTCTACAATTTCCTCATAACATGAAACAATATCTTCATGTGAATAGAACTTTGAAAGCTTTTCAACAACGTTTTCAGGACATTTTTCATCAAAAGGCGGTTCTACATTATCAAGCAGATCATATGTAATGTCATCAACAACATGTACACCGCCACTGTTTGTATCAAGAACAATATTGTATCCGTTAAGTTTATACTTATGTATCATATTTACTCTCCTAAATCCAAATAGAAAAGGGACATTTTTTTAACATGTCCCTTTCATTTCAATTCTGAATTAATCTCTTTCGCACTTCTGGTTAGCTACTGTGCATGATGTCTTACATGCTGACTGACATGAAGCCTGGCACTTACCGCAGCCACCCTTCTTTGCTGTTTCCTTGAGATTAGCCTTATTAATAGTTTTAATATGCTTCATAAAACCCTCCAAAATAACCTTTATTTTTAATGTGTTTTTTATTATATCACATTTTTTTCACTTTTTCAATAGCTTTCAGCAAAAAAATTCCACAAAAAATACACATCTTCATACAGCAACTTTTTTTTGTTGTTAAAAAGTATTAATAAGGTGGACGTCTTATTTTACTGTTTACGCCATAAATTCCTCCTATAACCGATGGAATACAAAGAAAGAGAAAATTTCTTAAAAGTGGTGCAAAAGTTATTTCACGCATATACACAATACCAAAAACAGCTATAATACCCCACAGCCAGAGACCGCATTTCAGCCCTGAGATAATACCGTTACGCCGTTTATACTTGCCTATAGCAACGCCGGAAGCATAGCCGCCGATACTCAGTACAAAGCCTGTAAGAGCACTGACTGCCATATCGGGAAGATCAATTCGTGTCATGCCCAGTCCACACATGCACAAGAGAGATACTATTATAAAAAATCCCGATGATACCGCTGTAACTATTCCATAATATTTTTTCTGATGAATTCTTATGATAAACTTTTTCTTCATAAACTGCCTTCTTTCAGAAGCTTTGAAATAAGCGTACATTCTTCAGTGTTTTTGCTGTCAAAAAGTGAATCTATACTGTAAACAGCAACAGAACTGTCATTTTCAAACACAAATTCTATCTGCCGTGACGGAATATTCCTGTCATCAATCCACTCATTTTTGCCACTTCCTGCCCACTTATCCTCAACTCCTATTTTATACAAGCACACTCCCGACACAAGTGTAACATCTTCACAGACATTCAGGTTTTTCCACTCAAGAAACGTTTCCTTAAAAGGCTTACTTTCATTTTTAAAACCGTAGTAAAGCTGAGGTACTATGTAATCACAGAAACCTTTTTCAGAAATCCATTTTGTGACATCGGCATAAAGGTCAGATTCATTTATTGAAATATTTCCCTGAGGGCTGATGCCGAACAAAATATTTTTGTTATGCTTCTTTACTGTATTATAAATTTCCTGTATCATAAGATTTATATTTTCTCTGCGCCAGCTTTCAAGATTTTCTTCACCTGACTTTTCAAATGCAGTTTTGTCGAAGTTTTCATTTTGAGTCGGATAAAAATAATCATCAATATGAATACCGTCAATCGGATAATTTTTCAGAAGTTCATCAACACCATCAGAAATAAACTCACGCACTTCCTCATATGCCGGATTCAGATACCATCTTCCGTCAACTTCTGAGATACGGGTTCCGTTTTTTTCTGTGTCATCATACCATTGCTTTACTTTGTATTTATTATCAATTTTTTTCAGTTCCTCATCTGTCATACATCTCATGGGATTTATCCATGCATGTACCGACAGATTAAGTGAATGCGATTTTTCAAGTATGATTTCAAACGGGTCATATTCTGTCGGACAAACCACAGACAGCGGAAACATTTCAGATTTGTAATAAGCATCGTTATACGGACGGACATGCACATAAACTGTATTGAAACCTGTATCCTTAATTTTTGTAAGCAACTCTGAAATATAATCAGAAAAATCTTCCTGATTCCTGCCACTGAGTGCTTCTTCAAAATCCATCATAGTAAACCATACAGCTTTCTGCTTTTTGAAATTGAGTGGCTTCAACCTGTCATTGTGCGTTTCTGACGTCTCAAGCTGAAGCTGTTCAAGAGTCTGCTCATTTAGCGAGAGACTGTCATTTGTCTTTATCTGTTCTCCGCATGAACACAAAACAAATATCATTAAAACTAATATCAGTACTTTTCGTCTCATATATAACACGTCCTTTTTTAACATGTTTATTCAATGATAATGAAATTTATGCTTGTCAGTATCCTGACTGATAATTTCCGGACTCAATTTAAACATAAATTCAGCTTGATTCACGATAGGTTATCTTAAGATAAATTTATATTTATCGCACAAACATTTTATTTTCTGCACCTATCATCTGTAGGGTGCGGCGCCCTCGACGCACCGCCGAAAATTACATTTAATTAACGGGACGTCGTAGGCGCCGTCCCCTACAAATGGCTGAAATTCG
>JAFQBO010000019.1 GCA_017416665.1 Oscillospiraceae bacterium | reverse complement strand
TTTCTATTAACTGAATGCCAAGTATATCGAGGTTTTCTTTTTCGACTACTGACGGGCATTCTGACATGAGTTCGCTTGCATTCTGTACCTTAGGGAATGCAGTTACATCACGTAAGCTGTCACAACCGCACATTATCATGGAGAGTCTGTCAAGACCTATGCCGAGACCGCCGTGAGGTGGTGCGCCGTATTTGTATGCTTCAACGAGGAAGCCGAATTTTGCTTCAATTTCTTCTTCTGTAAGACCGAGTGCTCTGAACATTTTCTGCTGGAGCTCGTAGTCTGTTATACGAATAGAACCTGAGGACAATTCAACACCGTTGAGAACAAGGTCATATGCTTTTGCAAATACTTTTTCAGGTGCTGTGTCGAGGTACTGTAAACATTCGTCCATAGGCATTGTGAACGGGTGGTGCATAGCAAGCCATGAACCGCTTTCTTCATCGTATTCGAAGAATGGGAACTCTGTGATCCAGAGGAAGTTGAAAGTATCAGGAATAATATCGAGCTTCTTTGCAACTGTAAGTCTGAGAGCACCGAGAACAGGGAGTGTAACTTTGTTCTTATCAGCAACGATAAGTGCAACGTCACCCTTTTCGCAACCGAGAGTGCTGAGTATCTGTGAAAGTTCATCTTCTGTCATGAACTTTGAGAATGAGCATGTCGGAGCGTCATCAACCCATCTGATATATGCAAGACCCTTTGCACCGATTCCCTTAGCTGATTCGGTGAGTTTGTCTATTTCTTTTCTTGTAAGTACGCTTGCTGCATTTTTTGCAACTATACCGCGTACACTTCCGCCGTTTTCGATTGCAGATGTGAATACGCCAAAACCGCAAGATTTTACGACATCTGAGAGGTCTGTGATTTCCATGCCGAATCTGGTATCAGGTTTATCTGAACCGTAGCGGTTCATTGCTTCTGTGTAAGTAAGACGTGGAAGCGGTGTAGGAATATCCTTGCCGAGTACAGTCTTAAACAGGTATGAGATAAAACCTTCTGTTGATTCTAAGATATCCTCAACGTCAACAAATGACATCTCTATATCTATCTGTGTAAATTCAGGCTGTCTGTCAGCTCTTAAGTCTTCATCTCTGAAACATCTTGCAAGCTGAATGTATTTGTCCATGCCTGAAATCATGAGGAGCTGTTTGTAGATCTGTGGTGACTGAGGAAGAGCGTAGAATTTACCGTTGTGAACTCTTGAAGGGATAAGGTAGTCTCTTGCGCCTTCAGGAGTTGATTTCATCATCATAGGTGTTTCTATTTCGATAAAACCGTTTTTATAGTAATATTCTCTTGCCGCTTTTGCTATCTCGTGACGCATCATTATATTCTGCTGGAGAGGCTGACGGCGGAGATCAAGATATCTGTATTTTAATCTTAATTCTTCGTTTACCTTTGTTTCATTCTGAATTTCAAAAGGAGTTGTCTGAGCCTTTGCAAGTATTCTCAGATCTGTTACTATTATCTCGATAGAGCCTGTTTTAAGATCAGGATTTTTACTTGATCTTTCCTGTACAGTACCTTTTGCCATGAGTACAAACTCTGAACGGCATGAAGCTGCCTTTTCAAAAATACTTCTGTCTGTATTGTCGTTAAATGCAAGCTGTACGATACCTGTTCTGTCACGGAGATCGATAAAGATAAGGTTTCCGAGATCTCTTATTTTCTGTACAAAACCGCCTACTACAACTTCTTTTCCGATGCCTTCAACTTCACCGCAGTAGTGAGTTCTTTTAAGGCCGTTCATATTATCTGCCATTTTTAAAATTTATCCTTTCCTAGTTAAAAAGATTTTCTTCGCCTTCAAGTTCAAGGGAAATTGACTGAATAGAAAATGTTTCTGCAAATTTTTCATCAAGAGCTATTTCGGTCTGCTGACCTGTAGCCATGATTTTGAGGTTTGCTTTTCCTGATTCGATTTCATTGTCACCGATAACAACAGTGAAATCAGCACCTATTTTATTTGCATACTTCATCTGTGCTTTAAGACTTCTGTTCATAAGGTCATATTCAGCAATAAGTCCTTCATCTCTGACAGAGTTTGCAAGAGAAACAGCGAAGTCAAGAGCTTTTTCTC
>JAFQBO010000180.1 GCA_017416665.1 Oscillospiraceae bacterium | reverse complement strand
TTGGTTTAGGAAAAGTGCAAAAATTCAGTGGATAATGTTAGATGAATTTGACAATAAGGAGAAAATTTTTGAGTATTGCAAAAAAGTTATAGCCAAACGCTTTATTTTGTGATATAATATAAAATAAGTATTTTTATATATGCTTTAAGGTGTATGTTGTGTTAAAAAAACATACAAACAGAATGCGAAAGAACAAGGGGTGGCAGACATGAACAAAATACTCAATTTGCAGGATGTATTTTTAAATCAGGCAAGAAAGGATAAAATCCCTGTTACAATTTACCTTACAAACGGTTTTCAGTTCAAGGGTATTGTAAAAGGATTTGATAATTATGTTGTGATTCTGGACTGTGACGGAAAGCAGAATCTTGTTTACAAGCATGCTATTTCTACAATCATTCCGGTAAAGCAGATACCGATTCTCGATTCTTCGGAAAGAACCGAACCGTAAAGGCAGTCTGAATGAATTCGGTTACTTCTAAGGTTTTAAGCATACTGCTTCTTATATGTGTTGCAACTTCGTTTTTCAGTATCATTTACCATATGAACAGTGATGACTACAAAACAGAAACGGCTGTTTACACTATTGCTGATGATTCGGTGTCGTTCAAGGCTGTTTATGTGAGAAACGAGGAACTGATAAGCTATAACGGTGCAGGTGTGGTAAGCTACTCTGTACCGGACGGCGGAAAGCTGGGCAAGGGATCTGTTATTGCTGAAATATACGCAGACGAAAGTCAGATTGATATAAAGCAGCAACTGGCTGATCTTGACAACAAGATGGAGATTATGGAAAAAATCCAGAATCCGGGAACTGTTGAGTCAGCACAGCCGGCAAACCTTTCGGCTCTTATAAATGAAAAGTACAGATCTATTATAAGCGAACGTGAAAAAGGAAATATAAGTGATATTTCAGCGGCGGGCGATGAGCTTCTTGTGCTTCTGAGTACATATCAGATTATTACAAATGAATCTGTTAATTTTACAAAAAGCATGAACGATCTGAAAACCCGTATTTCACAGCTTAAATCAACTGAAATGATTCCGCTTGACAGTATTGTTGCTGATAAGCCTGCCTATTTTGTAAGCTTTGCAGACGGATATGAGGAAACCCTTTCGATGGATAAGCTCAGCAGTATTACACCGGAGCTTATAAATGAAGTAAAGGACGGAAATACCGTAAATAACGGAAACGTTATCGGAAAGCTTATAACGGGCTATGAGTGGTATGCAGTCGGAGTAATAGACAATACTGATATTCAGTTTTCCATCGATGATGATGTAAAGCTTAAATTTCAGTCTACCTCCGAAATAATAAATGGTACAATTACCGACATAAGAGATACTCAGACTCAGGGAAAAAGCATTGTTGTTGTAAAATGCAGTGATGTTACCTATGATCTGGTTCAGCACAGAACTGAACAGATTGAAATGATCAGAGGCGAGTATGAGGGTATCAAGGTTTCACGAAAGGCAATAAGATTTAAAGATATAGAAGAAACTATTGTCGATGAGGAAACAGGAATTACAACAAAACAAATCGTGAACGCAAAGGGCGTTTATGTAAAGCTCGGTGAGCAGATAAATTTCAAAAGGCTTGATGTTATATACGAGGGCGATAACTTCGTTCTTTCAGCACTCAATGCAGGGAGCGATTATGTGTCCGTTTATGATGACATTGTAGTGGAAGGTGTTGACGCAGATGACAGTTGATGTAAGCTTTGTCGATGAAAATTACAGGAGAATTTCCTATGAAGTTTCAGAGGCAATGGCAAAATACAGAAAGCCCGGTGACAGACTTGACATAATGGCTGTTACAAAGACGGTTGATCCGCAGATTGTAAACCGTGCTGTGGAGCTTGGCATAACACTGCTGGGTGAAAACCGTGTCCAGGAATATCTTTCAAAAAAAGATTTCTATGACAGCAGGGCAGAGGTTCAGTTTATCGGACATCTTCAGACTAACAAGGTGAAATATATAATAGACAGCGTGTCGCTGATTCAGTCGGTTGACAGTGTGAAGCTTGCCAGGGAAATCGACAGGCAGGCACAGAAGATTGACAAGATACAGAATGTGCTTGTTGAGGTCAATATCGGAAATGAGGAATCAAAGTCTGGTGTGGACAAGTCGGCACTGAAAGAGCTTGTTTACGAGATTTCCGAAATGAAAAACATTAAGGTCTGCGGACTGATGGCAATTCCGCCTGTTATGGGTGCGGAAAAATATCTTTGCGAAATGCAGCAATTATATATTGACATTTCAGAAGAAAAGACAGATAATATAAATATGGATATTCTTTCGATGGGAATGTCGGGAGA
>JAFQBO010000018.1 GCA_017416665.1 Oscillospiraceae bacterium | reverse complement strand
GCAGAGCCTTTGGTCGCCGTCCGCAGACGGCGAAATACCCCATCGGAGGCGTATTTACGAGGGGGGAATTGAAAATCAGCCCTGTGGGCTGTTTTTACAGAGGGGACGCTTTACAAGAGAAAGCGTCCCCTTACTTTGGTTGTACTTTTGTTTGCCTGCCGATTTAATCGGCACGAAAATTAATTTTTAGTTTTTTCTACAGTCTGAAAGGACGATCGATTTGATCGTCCTTTTGTTTTACTGATGTCCGTATACTCCGGCATATTCTTCAAGTGTTATTGAATTTTCGGCATTATACATTCTTATAAGATCGCTTTCCAGTGTGTAGATTTCATCAGGGTTTATCTCGTTTCTTGAAAGGTATTCGCCGTACCACAGACCAAAAAATGTCCATACAGCATTGTCCCTCAGCATTTCACTTAATCCCGGAACTGTACTGCATTCACTTAATGCAATCATTTTTTCGTTTTCCGTTATCTTTTTAATCCACTGATACTGTTCTGAACGACTTCCGAAATAAGTATTCGGATTGAGGTATATATTGATGGCGGCTATGTCGTATTTGTCTTCATCAACAAGATAATCTTCGTTCTGTCCGTTCCATATCCATATGAGATTATCGAGTTCATGATATTTGGTCATGCGTTCAAACATCAGCTCGTAAAGCCAGATGTAAGCATCTTCGCCGTATGCACTCCACCAGTACAGATTATTACCTGCTTCGTGCAGAGGTCGCCATAAAACAGGAATTCCGTCTTCGCAAAGCTGCATGAGCCCTGCTGAAACGGCATCAATATCCTCGATAAGTGCAAGACA
This sequence comes from Oscillospiraceae bacterium, assembly GCA_017416665.1. Classification (GTDB taxonomy): domain Bacteria; phylum Bacillota; class Clostridia; order Oscillospirales; family Ruminococcaceae; genus Porcipelethomonas. The sequence goes on along the minus strand of JAFQBO010000018.1, from coordinate 3,885 downwards.
TTCACTGCTTATATTTCCCTGACGGCAGAGATCCTGTATTTCAGAAATGCCAAGAAGTGCAATATCCTCATCGGTTACAGCTTCCTCAAGATCGAATTTGGTATCAATCGCATAAACGGATGAATCCTCGGCAGGAGAGTTCCAGTGCCACATAAATCCGACAATACCGCCTTTTTCGTCCCATTCCCGTGCCGCTTTTATTTCACTTTCAAGCGGTGGTTTGCTTTCACCATATCCGCCTATATCACTGAATCGTATAACAGGATATTGACCGGTTTTTTCGTGGATATACTCCATCTCCTTGTTTTTATTGCTTGAAACGTACTGACCTGTTATGATATTTTCGCCAAGGTTTTCTTTGAAATACCTGAGTACATCTCTGGCTTCGTAGGAGCTTTTTTCAGATACCGGATCGGCTGTGATTTCCAGTTCATCTTCGTAGACATCACTGTTGTTGCTTACTTTTATATAGTCAATGTCAAATTCATTATTACCCTTGTATATCTGGATAACTGATTTGCCTTCGTCCATGTATACGCCGTAAAATGTGACTGTATCAAATTTTTTGCCGTCGCCTTCAATAATGAACGTACCTATGTCGTTATCGTTTACCAGTACATTGTTGATTACTTCCGTATCTGCCGCAACACATACGGTAATATCATAATGCTGTGAGGCGGGCAGGTCAACGGGTATCAGCAGATAGTCTGCTTCTTCTCCCATAAATCCTGTTACATAACCGTTTCCTGAGTAACCTTTTCTTTTATCGGCAACCTCAAGATTTCCGTTTAGTTTGCAGTCTTCGGCTTCTACGGTAAGGCTTGTTTCGACAGGCGTAATTTCGGGAATTTCAGCTGCATATTCTGTAAATTCAACAGTTTCTTCGGTTTCATCGACTTCATCGGATATGCTTTCGGCTGTACTGCGTTCGTTTAACGGTTTCTGAGAAATTTCTTCACACGCTGTAAAAAGTGTACTGACCGACAATAACAGTAACAATACGGCTGCTTTAAATCTTTTCATATCAGTTCCTTTTAAGCTTTTATTGTGTAAACGTGACCATGCTGTGTATCGAATGAAACAGTGCCGTCTGAATGTGTGGAATTTACATTTTCACCATCACAGGATACACTTATTATTGTATTTGTACGGATTGTACATTTACCATCATGTGAAGGAACGATTTCAGCAGATGTGAGTTTTCCGTCATTCCATTTCAGTGATACTTCAAAACCGCCTTTTGCACGAAGACCTTTGATTTCACCTGATTTCCATTCTGTCGGAAGTGCAGGGAGAAGAATGATTTCATCGGCACTGCTCTGCATAAGCATTTCTGCCATGGCACTTGCACCACCGAAATTTCCATCAACTCTTATTCTTGGCTGACCATCAAACATATTAGGATTTGTTGAGTACGCAATAAGCTTTCTTATATTTTCATAAACCATCTGGCTGTCATAAAGTCTTGCCCACATATTGGCTACCCATGCACGGCTTATTCCCGCACTTCCGCTTCCATGAATAAGACGACGGATAAGTGTTGCTCTTGCGGCATCAGCAAGTCTTGGAGTTTTGTTCGGAGTAATAATATGAGCAGGATGAAGTGCGAACAGCTGTGACACAAACTTATGTCCTGTATCGGTTTCGCTGTAATCTTCAGTCCATTCCTTGATCTGTCCGAATTTTCCGACTTCCGGCTGTGGAATTTTTTCAAGCAGTTTTTTCAGACTTTCTGCAAAATCGTGATCAATATCAAGAATTTCTGTCGTTTTTATTATGTCGTTGAACAGTACTGTTATAATCTGACTGTCAACTGATGCACCTTTGCAAAGTGTGCCAACAGCACCGCTTTCCGTTTTATAGGAATTCTCAGGTGAAAGAGATGGATTTACCACAAGTCTGCCTTCACTGTCCTCACGGAGATACTCGGTGAAAAATACCGCTGATTCTTTCATTACAGGGTAGTATTTTTCAAGAAAATCTCTGTCAAGTGTGTATTCATAACGATCAAATATGTGCAGACAAAGCCATGCTCCGCCCATACACCATATTGATGACGGAACTTCCTTTCCCTGAGGTGCTGTATCGCCCCATATGTCCGTTGCTGTATGTGCAACAAAACCGTTGCAGCCGTACATTTCCTTTGCAGTTTCACGTCCGTTTTCACATACCTTTTCAAGCAGATCGAAAAGTGGCTGATGACATTCGCTTAAATTACAGCTTTCTGCAATCCAGTAATCCATCTGTGTGTTGACGTTCAGCTCAAATCGACCGCCACAGTAAGGGTTCATGTCTTCGTTCCAGATACCCTGAAAGTTAAGAGGCTGACTTCCATCACGACTTCCCGAAATCATAAGATAACGTGCAAAGTTGAAATAGAGTGTCATGAGACCGTTATCGTGAATATGACTGTCACATTCCTTGTCGTCGAGGTCGTTTCCTCTCATACGGAGAATACGTTCATCTGTCGGAAGTGAACCGGCATTGTCACTGTTGTCGTTCAGGCTGAGTGTTACTCTGTCAAAGTATTCTTTGTAGTCACACTGATGTCTGTAACGCAGTTCATCATAACTGCATTCCATTGCGTATTCAACGTCCATCACAGCAGCATCGTCATATGCTTCATCAGCATAATAACTGCTTTTTGCACCAAGTATGATATATGCTTCGGAAGTGTCGCTGACATAAAGCTTGTCGCCTTCGGTGTAGACTTTGCCTTCTTCTGAAACAACTGTAAGAGCTGTCGCAAAACGTATACCGTCGGTTCCGCCAAAACCACCTGTGAGCAGGAGCATATTTTCCTTAACAGGACGGTTATTGTCGTAATAATCTTCGATACAGTTCAGATATGTTGAAAAGTCAAGTGTTCCTTCTTCGGCAGTGAGATGCACTACCATTACACTGTCAGGTTCTGAAACAAAAACTTCTCGTCTGTATAAAATACCATTGGTTTTGAATTCAACAAAGGATATTGCGTTTTCAAGATTGAGTCCACGTTTGTATTCTTTCGCAACACCCGAAAGATTCATGTCTATATTTAAGTTTGTCAGCGGCATATAGTGTCTGCTGACAGGTGAAATACCCTGTAACTTTCTGTATGCAGTATCTTCTGCCTGACTTATTTTATCCTCATCGAGAAACTGACGGATTTCCTCAAGTCCTTCCTTGGCACTCGGATTAATACGGTTTCTCTTTCCTCCCGACCAAACAGAATCTTCATTTATGCAGATAACCTCTTTATATGTCTTTCCGTAAATCATACCGCCTATTCTGCCGTTTCCGACAGGCAATGCGTTCGCAAAATTTTCCGCTGCGTTTTCATACCATAATACAGTTTCGTTCATAAGTCTCTCCTTAAAAACCCTTTTTACATTTTATCCTATTCGTATTACAGCTTATTTTAACACATTTTTTCCTTGAATGCAACGTAAAACAAGCGTTTTTTCTTGTTTTGTAACCAAATTGATGCTGATATACGTCAATATATTCTAAAATTCTTCTTTTCTGTTGTTGTATGCTAACAAATTTGCTAAACATAAAAAAATGACGTATAATTAAATTAATACCACTAAAAGAAAAGAGGATAATATGGAAAAAAATCTGAAAATTACAGGAATGACTTGTTCGGCTTGTAGTGGCAGAATTGAAAGAACACTCGGCAAGCTTGATGGCATTGAGCAGGCAAAGGTGAATTTTGCAACGGAAAAGCTGTATGTTACCTTTAATGAATCGGAAATAACTGAAGACGATATTGTTTCGGCAATAAAAAAAGCAGGATACGGCATAGATGACGGACAGGAAAAGAAGTCGATGCCGCCGCATCAGAAATTACTTATACGTTTTATTATATCTGCTGTGTTTGCTGTGCCACTTATGATTATAAGT
>JAFQBO010000179.1 GCA_017416665.1 Oscillospiraceae bacterium | reverse complement strand
ATGCATGAAAAGGATCTTAACACAAAAATCCCCGAATCTCTCAGTGAATTTCTCAGCACATTCTATGCTGATGCACTTGCAAGTCAGATGGTGAATATCATTACGGACAAAATGACATTTTCAAAGGAAATGATTTCAGACTATACCTTCAGTACACTTGCAATTTCTCTCAGAGAAGTTATAAAATCGTCAGCTTGCGGCAATATAAAGGCGGACAGGTCATGAGTAATACAATGTATCTGAGAATGCCGCATTATTACAAAAATTTTAGATGTACAGCAGATAAGTGTTCTGACAGCTGCTGTATAGGCTGGGAAATTGATGTAGACAGAAAAACCTATGATTTTTATAAAACAGTCAGCGGAGCTTTTGGAGAAAAACTCCGCTGTAATATTTCAGAACTCTCAGTACCGCATTTTATACTTGACAAGAATGAAAGATGTCCTTTTTTAAACGACAGAAATCTGTGTGAAATATTTATAAATCTCGGCGAGGACAGGCTTTGCGGTATCTGTACCGAACATCCACGTTTTTATGAATGGTATGACGGAATAAAGGAAGGCGGAATAGGTCTTTGCTGTGAGGCTGCGGCAGAAACGATAATCACACAAAAAGGCACTTTTTCATATTATGATATACCCGTAACTTACGAGGAAAGTCGTGAGTATGATGAGGAATTTTATGAATATCTGTTTGAAATGCGAGAAAATATAATCAGACATATGGAAAACACAAGTATTCCGTTTTCACAGAGGTTAAATAATATCCTTTTTTATGCACATAATATGCAAAACAGATATGATAATTTTGAATTTGAAATGTTACCGATTGAGACGCATGAACTAAAAAATAATAAGGCGGATTTTTCTGAAATATTAAGAGAATTTTCACAGCTTGAGCTTCTTGACAACAGAAACAGATTCAGTGAACTATATGAAAGCTGTGATTCATTTGCCGGAAAAATTTTTGACAGTACAGATTTTGATACAAAAGCTTTTGAAAATATAACAGTATATTTCATATGGCGTCACTTTCTGAAATCAGTGTATGAAGACGAGTTTTACTCAAAAATTGCATTTTCGGTGATAAGCACTGTAATAATTGCTGTTTTGTGCACGAGTGAAAAACAGTCGTTTTCCATTGACAAACTGATAAGAGCATGTGTGTACTATTCGAAGGAAGTTGAATACAACGAAACCAGTCTCAGCAGAATTTTCGACAATTTTTACGAAAATGACGCTTTTTCAGTGTCTAAAATAAGCTCACTTCTCAATTTTTTTTGAAATTTTTGAAACTTTATTGCATAATGTCGAAAAAAATGATATAATCTTTAATTGAGGTAACTTGGTGAATCCATGCTTACTGTATATAAACTACAGGGAGTGTATTTGAAACATGAAATTAACTGAAATGAATAAGACAGAACTTACTGCTATGAAAAAGCAGTGGGAAGACGAATACAACAGCTTTAAGGCACAGGGTCTTTCTCTTAATATGGCAAGAGGAAAACCGGCACCTGAACAGCTTGATCTCAGCATGGATATGCTTGACGTATTAAACAGCAAATGCAGTCTTACTGGCTGTACCGGTGAAGACTACAGAAACTACGGTATCACAGACGGTATTCCTGAAGCAAAAGAACTTTTCTCAAAGATGATCGGCGTCGGAACAGATGAAATAGTTATATGCGGAAACGCAAGCCTTAATATCATGTACGACGTTATTTCAACTGCCTTTTTAAAGGGTGTAATGGGTGGCACACCATGGCATAAGCTTGACAAGATAAAGTTTTTATGTCCTGTTCCTGGTTATGACAGACACTTTGCAATCTGCGAAAACTTTGGTATTGAAATGATTAACATTCCTACAGGTGAATCCGGCCCTGATATGGATATGATTGAAAAGCTTGTAGCCGAAGATGAAAGCATCAAGGGTATCTGGTGTGTACCACAGTACTCAAACCCGACAGGCTATGTTTACAGTGATGAAACTGTAAAGCGTTTTGCAAATCTCAAGCCTAAGGCGTCAGACTTCAGAATCTTCTGGGATAATGCTTACTGCATCCATCATCTTGTTGACAGTCCGAAAATGATTCTTAACATTCTTGATGAATGTAAGAAGGCAGGCAACGAAGATATGGTTTACATTTTCGGTTCAACTTCCAAAATCACATTTGCAGGTGCAGGTGTTGCGGTATTTGGTTCAAGCAAGAACAATATTGCGTCAATCATGAAGGTTATGGGCATCCGAACAATCGGTTATGATAAGATAAATCAGCTCAGACATGTTAAGTACTTCAAGAATTTTGAAGGACTTTTAAAGCATATGGATAAGCATAAGGCTGTAATTCTTCCAAAGTTCAAGGCTGTGACAGATATGCTTGAAAAGGAAATTGCACCGCTTGGAATCGGTAGCTGGACAAATCCACAGGGCGGATATTTCGTTTCATTTGACTCACTTCCAAACTGTGCAAAGAGAATTGTAGCTCTTTGCAAGGAAGCAGGCGTTACACTTACTGGTGCAGGTGCTGCTTTCCCATACGGTAAAGATCCTGAGGATAAGAACATCAGAATTGCACCGACATAT
>JAFQBO010000178.1 GCA_017416665.1 Oscillospiraceae bacterium | reverse complement strand
CGTCGCCGTCCGCAGACGGCGAAAAACTCCATCGTAGGCGCATTTACGAGGGGTGAATTGAAAAACAGCCCAGTGGGCTGTTTTTCAAGAGGGGACGCTTTACAAGAGAAAGCGTCCCCTTACTTTGGTCGTACTAAGGTTTGCCTGCCGATTTAATCGGCACGAAATTTTAATTTGAGGTTTTTCTACAGTCTGAATCAGGCGACCATTGGAAACCCGATTAGTAATGATATTTAGTCAGTATAAACAGAGTCGATACCTAAAAATTCCTCAAGGGTAAGACCACTTTCATAAACCTCCGTTGCCTTGTCGACGCCGAGATAACGGATATGCCAAGGTTCGTATATGTAGCCTGTGATGTGTTCTTTGCCTTCAGGGTATCTTATGATAAAGCCGTATTTGTGACAGTTTTCCTTTATCCACTGACCCTCTGCAGTGTCAGCAAAGGCATTGTCTATAGTATTGAGGTCGAACGCCATACCTGTCTGATGTTCTGAATGACCCGGACGAGCTGAATAGGTGTCAGCAAGCTCATAGCCGTCATAGGACGCATAATTGTTGTAAAGTCTGTCCTGAGTTTCATATGAACGGAAATCGGATGAAATGTACAGATCAAGACCTTCGTAAGCGGCATCAGACTGCATTATGTAAAAGGCAGAAAGTGATTCGTCATCTATACCTGGATTATAGTCGCTTGGCAGTGAATAGCTTTTGTTTGCTATCAATATGTCATAAATATAGGTAAGACCGTCTTCTTCTACAATTTCATAGCCTTTTTCCGTAAGATTTTCATTTTCGGTTGTTTCTTCGACAGATGTTACATCAATCTGAAGTGTAAGAAGTTTTTTTGTACCGGCGACTTCAGCGGTTATAGCGGTAAGCCCTGTGCTCATACCTGTAATTTCGCCGTTCGGAGTAACTGACGCTATTAAAGCATCAGCACTCTGCCAGTTTATAATATCCGCAACGGTACCGTTCAGAACAGTTGGCACAAGCTTCTCACCAACAGCAATCTGTACTCTGTCACTTTCAAAAGATACGGAATTTTTATTCACGGTTTCCTCCTGACCATCAGCAGGTACAGCCTCAAGATTATCCGGAATGGAATTTTCAATAGCTGTCTGTGAAATATCATGATTGTCATTGAATGCAATAAAATATACTAAAACAAGAATTGCAAGAACGATAATTATTCCTACTATTATTAATAGTATATTTTGTCTTTTTCTGTATATATCCATTTTGTTGTTTATAACTTTTGACATTATTTACTCCTTAAAAATCCATTAATCACACTGAACACATAATATAAATATAGCATAATAGATAAAATTTGTCAACTGATTTCTACAATATAACGAACTTTTTTCGCTTGCAATTCAGTAAAAAATAATGTATAATTATATAAGAAGAATTGTGTATTTATTACAAAATTTATAGTAAATATACAAACTCGAAAAATTATTATATAAAGGAGTATGATGTGAAATGAAGCTTAAAGCGAAAATTATGTCTGTTGTGACTTCATGTGCGGTTGCTTTGTCAGCGGCGATTGCTGTTACAACAATGCCTGTTTCATATGCAGCCACCTCTGATATTCAGAATGAATATGACTGGGGTACTCTTGAAATCGGCGGTGCGGGATTTGTTTCCGGTATCGTAACAGGACAGAAGGAAATGTACCTCAGAACTGACGTAGGCGGTGCTTACAGATACGACTACGACAAGGAAGAATGGATACAGCTTTTCGGTAATCTTACTGATGCCGACAGAGGTATGCTCAGCGTTAAGGGTATTGCTATCGACCCTACAGACGATATGACTGCTTACTTCCTCTGCGGATGTGCATACTTTTCAGATGCGAGAACAGAAATTATCAAGACAACTGACGGCGGTAAGACATTTGAACGTATTGATGTAACAGATCTTATTCAGGTTCATGGTAACGGCGACGGACGTCAGTGTATCGAACCAATCGCTATCGACCCTGATAACCCGGATGTTATTTATGCTGGCGGTGACGTTACTGCCGGTGAATCATGTCTTATCAAGTCAACAGACGCAGGTAAAACATGGAAGCCTGTAAAGGGTTATGATGATCTTGGTATGTACACAAGTGAAATTAAGTGGCCTTTATGGACTGAACATATGACAAGAGCTTTAAATGACGGAGAATATCGTTTCCAGAATGGTATCGGCTGTATTCTTATTGAAGATGGTAAGGTTTATGTAGGTACATCAATTACAGGTCAGGCTAATATTCATGTGGCTGATGTTGATACAGATGAATTTACAGAACTTTCAGTTGATCTCCCTACAGCAAACTATCCTTGTGCAATCACAAGTGATAAAAACGGTAATATATTCTTTACTTATATTTCAGGACTTGCTTTTGCCGGTGCTTCAGGTGATGCTGTCAAGTACAATGTTGCAAGCGGTAAAGTGACAGATATTGCACCTTCAGGCAATGCATTTGGTGGAATTACTGCAGATAAAAACGATCCGAATAAGCTTTTTGTAAGAACTTGTGGTACATGGCTTGATCAGTGGTATGAAGAAGAATGGACAGACACAAGTATTGCCTGGGGCGACTATTTCTATCGCTCGACAGACGGCGGTGAAACATGGACAAATATCACACCTGGTCAGAAGGATGGTGACTGGGGTCAGGAATATTTCGTTTCAAATCCTATTGATATGAACGGATATGACTGGATTTACGGCAAAGCCTGTCACTGGGGAAGTGGTATGGTTATCGACCCGAGAAATCCGGATAAAATCCTTATGACATCAGGTAACGGCGTATTTGCATGTGATAACCCATGGGCAGAAAAGGGTGTTCAGTTCTACTTCAGCCCAAGTGGTGTTGAAGAAGTTGTTGCACTTGACATGGTAAGTATTCCGGGCGGACATCCAGTTTCAGTAATCGGTGACTATGACGGTTTTATTCACGTTGATCCTGATGAAATTCCACAGCAGCATACACCTAATATGGGTTCAACAGGTGCTATTGCATACTGCCCACAGAATCCTGATGTTATGATAAGAGTTGCAGAACATGAAGGTATAGGTTATTATACTCTTGATGGTGGGGCAACATGGACAAAAATGACTCCGTCAGCAGGCGGTAAGGCAGCCATCACTCAGCTCGAAGATGGAACATACCGTTTCTTCAATGGTTCAAAGGACGATGCAAGTATGTCATATTCAGACGACCTGGGTCAGACATGGACAGCATGTTCAGGTCTTCCTTCAGCATATGGTTCAAAGCCGACATATATGTATGTAGATCCTGAAGATCCTTCACTCGTTTATGCATATGTAACTTATTTCAACTCATCATGGCATTACTCAAAGCCAGAACCGGACATTACAGATGCTTGCTATAAGTTATGTGTAAGTACAGACTATGGTAAGACATTCACAAGTAAAGACGTAGTTATGTATGACCAGTGTGACAGTGCGGCAAGAATTGCGGCTCTCGGCGATGGTACTATTATTCTCGGTGCAGGCTGGAATGGTATGTACAAGGCTACAGACAAGGGTCAGACTATTGAAAAGATTGACACAGTTTCATACTGTAAGACAGTAGGTTATGGTGCTCCTGAAGAAGAAGGCGGCTTAAACACACTTTATATCTATGGTAAGCCACAGGATTCAGACCCTGAAGGTATCTATCGCTCAACAGACGGTGGTGAAACATGGGTTTGCATCAACACAGACAACATCTACGGCGGTACCGGTAACGGTAACTTCCTCGTTGGTGATATGAACACATTCGGTACTGTTTATATGTCAACAGTTGGTTGTGGTATCGTTTACGGTGAACTTTCAGATAATCCTGAGCCACCGACAGAACCAACAAAGCCAACAGAAACTACAGAACCATCTGAAACAACAAAGCCAACAGAAACAACACCCTCAGAAACTACCACTACTGCAGTGGATCCAACAGAAGATCCTACAGAAACTACAGAAACTGAACCTTCAGATCTGACATTACCTACTGGTTCAATAGATCCGGGCAATCTGCTTTATGGTGACGTAAACCTTGATGGTTCAGTATCAGTTGCTGATATTGCGAAACTTTCTAAGTATATTGCAAATGCTGACATCTATCCTGTAGGCAACGGAGATGAAGAATCAATAAGCAAGGCGATAGTTCAGTCAAACGTTGCTTACGATGAAGCTATCGACAGCATTGACCTCAATAAGCTTATCGAATACTGTCTCAATAACATTGATCCCGAAGATTTAGGTCCACAGGAATAAAATAATCTAAAGCTTAAAATCCGGCTTCTTTTTAAGAAGCCGGATTCAGTTTGTCGAAAAAGTCCTGATAGAAAAGATTTTTCAAAATTAAAAGTTTCGGTCAAGCCTTTTTTGCTCTGCATCCCTTTGGG
>JAFQBO010000177.1 GCA_017416665.1 Oscillospiraceae bacterium | reverse complement strand
GGCTACGCTCAGAACGGCATCGCAGGGAAGAATTTTGAAAAGAGGCTTTACAGTGAACTTTCAAAGGTGGTGAAGTGATGAATACTGAAATTATTGTTGCTTTGATTGCTTTTGTGGGAACTCTCGTAGGTTCGCTTGGTGGCATCGTCGTTTCAGCAAGGCTGACAAATTATCGTCTTGCACAGCTTGAACAGAAAGTTGACAAGCATAACCACTTCGCTGAACGTATTCCGGTACTGGAAGAACAGATCAAAGTCGCTAACCACAGAATTGACGATCTCGAAAAAAATACATAAAAATTACGGCTGAGGGTAAAATCTCAGCCGTTTTTTGTTTATATACAATATTAAATTACATGTTGTTTGTGACACCTAAACTGACACCCATAACAAGCAAAATACAAGTTTTTTTAATCCATTTTAACCAACTTAACAAATTAATATCATATAAGCTCAAAATAGTTTAAAAGGCGTATTTACGAGGTTTGCGTTACTTTTCGTCATCAACCTATATTATTCTGCATTTTAGCTGCAGTGAGTGTATTCTGCATAAGCATGGCGATGGTCATAGGTCCTACACCGCCCGGAACAGGTGTTATGTAGGAAGCTTTCTTTTCGACTGCTTCAAAGTCAACGTCACCGCAGAGCTTACCGTTTTCAAGTCTGTTCATGCCGACGTCGATAACAACTGCACCTTCCTTTACCATATCAGCAGTAACGAAGTTAGCTCTGCCCACAGCCGCTACGAGAATATCTGCGTTAGCACAGATTTCCGCAAGGTTCTGAGTCTTTGAGTGACAGATAGTAACAGTACCGCTTCTGTGGAGAAGGAGCATTGCCATAGGCTTGCCGACAATATTGCTGCGTCCGATAACAACACAGTTTTTGCCTGAAATTTCAGTACCTGTACTGTCAATAAGCTCCATAACGCCCGCAGGTGTGCAAGGCAGGAAAGCGAAATCGCCGATCATGATTTTGCCCACGTTGAAAGGATGGAAAGCGTCAACGTCCTTTTCAGCTCTGATTGCGTTGATTACGGCATTTTCGTCAATGTGCTTCGGCAGTGGGAGCTGACACAGAATACCGTTTACTTTCGGGTCGTTGTTGAGCTTTTCGATAAGAGTCATAAGCTCTTCCTGAGTTGTTTCAGCAGGGAGTGCGTACTCAAAAGAGTTGAATCCTACTTCCGCACACGCCTTTTTCTTTGAGTTTACATAAACTCTTGAGGCAGGGTCATCGCCAACGATAATTACAGCAAGTCCCGGTGTAACACCGTTTTCGCTGATAAGCTTTTCTGTCTGTTCTCTTACTCTCTGCTTTACTGATGCAGAAACTTCTTTTCCGTTAATTAAGTTTGCCATTTTTAACCTCCGTTTTATTGTTTGTTTTGTTTATTAAAATATTTCCGATAAGCCTGAACACTTTCAGCTTATTCAGTATTTTTATTATTTTAAAAAGTCTTTTAACCGTTTTGATTTTCTTCTGTATCTTCTGGATCTTCGGAATTTTCTTCTTTTTCAGATGTTTTTTCTTCGGCTTTGGTTTCATCGTCTTCACACTCGTTATCAGTTTTGCTGTACTTTTCCTCTGATTCCCTTATAAGCTGTTTTGACTCCTCAGTGTCGCAGTAAAGCACATAGTCTGTACCCATACGCTTTACCTTAAAGCCTATCACAATCAGAAGTGTAACGCTTACAACCACACAGAGTGCCGCAAGAGCCTGTGACGCTCTGAGTGAACCTATCATAAGGCTGTCTGTTCTGAGACCTTCAATAAAGAAACGTCCCAGACCGTACCATGCGGCATATGTCAGAATAATCTGTCCGTCAAAACGGCGGAATTTCTTTGCAAAAACTGCAAGCAGTACAAATCCGAGAATGCACCATACAGACTCGTACAGAAAACAAGGGTGAACAGGCTTTGTAACCTCCATCACTTCACCTGCTTTAAGGGTAGCCGTATCACCGTGTGCGGCAATCCAGTTCTGTATTCTTCCACTGCTCATACCGAAAAGGGAAGTGGTGTTACAGCCGAAAGCCTCCTGATTGGTGAAGTTGCCCCAGCG
>JAFQBO010000176.1 GCA_017416665.1 Oscillospiraceae bacterium | reverse complement strand
TGTCAAGACCCTTGATTTCTTCTTCGGGAGTTACTCTCAGACCGATTGTCTTCTTGACAATGACGAATGTCAGAGTCATTGTAACAGCAGTCCATGCGAGAATTGCAACGATACCGAGGAGCTGAACTCCTAAAAGTCTGGCACTGCCTGTATAGAAAAGACCTTCAAGACCAGCGGGAGCATCAGGGTTTGCAAGAAGTCCAACTGCCAGAGTCCCCCATACGCCATTTGCGAGATGAACGCCGACTGCACCTACAGGGTCATCGACATGAAGCTTAAGATCGATGAATTCAACAACAATAACGATAAGAATACCAGAAACAAGACCTACTATTGCAGCACCTAAAGCATCGAGAGCATCACATCCGGCAGTAATGCCTACAAGACCAGCAAGAGAAGCGTTGAGGCACATTGAAACGTCAGGCTTTCCGTTCTTTACCCATGTAAAGATAAGAGTTACGACAGTTGCAACTGCAGGAGCGATCGTTGTTGTGAGGAAAATAGAACCGAGGGAGGTGTTATCCCAGGCAGCGGCACCGTTAAATCCGTACCATCCGAACCAGAGAATGAAGCATCCGAGAGCTCCGAGAGTAATTGAGTGACCAGGGATAGCATTTACCTTCTTAACCTTTCCAGTCTTGTCCTTGACATATTTGCCAAGACGCGGACCAACCATGACTGCACCGATAAGAGCAGTAATACCGCCGACGGCGTGGATTGCAGCAGAACCCGCAAAATCGTGGAATCCAAGTTTTACAAGCCAGCCTTCTGAGTTCCATACCCAGCCAGCTTCGATCGGATATACTGCAAGTGAAATTATTCCTGAATAGATACAATATGAAATGAATTTTGTTCTTTCAGCCATTGCACCTGAAACGATCGTAGCAGCAGTAGCGCAGAATACAAGATTAAATACGAAGCTTGATGCGTTTTCCTCGATAAATCCGCCGAAATCAGTGAAAATGTCAAGGTTAGGGATACCGATGATACCGAAGAGGTAGTCCTCGGACATCATAAGACCAAAGCCAAGCATTACGAACATTACTGTTCCGATACAGAAGTCCATGAGATTTTTCATGATGATGTTTCCTGTATTTTTTGCTCTGGTGAAACCTGTTTCAACCATTGCAAATCCTGCCTGCATAAAGAATACGAACGCAGCCCCGATAAGGAACCAGACGCCCAATACTTCGCTTGTGGCAACTTCTTCAACTATTGTTTTGATTTCTTCCATTGCCATATAAATCATCTCCTATGTCATATAATTCGAAAGTTTATTATGTTATTTTACTCCAAAAAGCAGATCACCATATGTAGGGAACGGCCAGTACTTCTTGGCGGTAACGATCTCAGCCTCGTCACATGCAATACGCAGCTCGCTCATCTTGACAAGAACGGTATCACGAATTGCATAACCCTCTGCAATAATATCTTCAGCCGAAGCAAGGTCAAGCAGAGCCTGCTCAAGCTCACTGATTTTCTGTGTGATTCTATCTGTCAGTGATGAAAGTTTCTGCACAAGACTTGTTTCATATGTACATGGAATATCGGCAGCAAGTGCCTTCTTGGCAGCAGCAGCCCTTGCAAGCTCAGTAGCATAGGCTTCAATTGCCGGAGTAATTTCTGTTCTTGCCATATCTATCATTGTATCTGCTTCAATTCTGACTGTCTTGCAATAGTTGTCAAGCATAATTTCGCAGCGTGATTTCAGCTCAGCTTCAGAGAATACCTTCTGTGAGGTAAGCATATCAACATTCTTCTTATCAAGCAGATGAGGCATACAATCGGGTGTAGTACGGTAATTGAGAAGTCCTCTTTGCTCAGTTGCCTCTTTAATCCATGAATCATCATAGCCGTTTCCATTGAAAATAATACGCTTGTGGTCTTTGATTGTCTTGCGGATCATTTCGTGAAGAGCAGTTTCAAAGACCTCTGCCTGTTCAAGTCTGTCTGCATAAATTTTAAGACTTTCCGCAACAGCACTGTTAAGCATAATGTTTGCACAGGCAATACTGTTTGATGAGCCGAGCATACGGAACTCAAACTTGTTTCCCGTAAAAGCAAATGGTGAGGTTCTGTTACGATCTGTTGTATCACGGTTGAACTTAGGCAGAACATCAACTCCAAGTTTCATTTTCGTCTTAGCAGCGGCATTGTAAGGCACGTCCTTTTCGATTGCTTCAATAACCGCATTCAGTTCATCACCAAGGAAGATTGATACTACTGCCGGCGGTGCTTCATTAGCACCGAGTCTGTGATCGTTACCTGCTGTTGCAACGGAAATTCTCAGCAGATCCTGATAATCATCAACTGCCTTGATTACTGCACAGAGGAAAAGTAAAAACTGTGCATTTTCATAAGGCGTCTCACCGGGTGAAAGAAGATTAACTCCGGAGTCGGTTGCAAGCGACCAGTTGTTATGCTTACCGCTGCCGTTTACGCCTGCAAATGGTTTCTCATGAAGCAGACACACAAGACCATGTTTAGCAGCTACTTTCTGCATAATTTCCATAGTCAGCTGATTGTGATCGGTAGCAATATTTGTTGTTGTATAAATCGGAGCCAGCTCATGCTGTGCGGGAGCTACCTCATTATGCTCAGTCTTCGCAAGGATACCCAGCTTCCACAGTTCATCATTGAGTTCCTGCATATATGCCTCAACTCTTGGCTTGATAACTCCAAAATAGTGGTCATCCATCTCCTGTCCCTTGGGTGGCTTTGCACCAAAAAGCGTACGTCCTGTAAATATCAGATCACGACGTCTGTCATACATTTCCTTATCTACAAGAAAATATTCCTGCTCCGGACCTACTGATGTACGTACACATTTTACAGAATCATTTCCGAAGAGTCTGAGAATACGTATAGCCTGCTTGCTGAGTGCCTCCATTGAACGGAGAAGAGGAGTCTTTTTATCGAGAGCCTCACCACCGTAGGAACAAAATGCTGTAGGAATGCATAATGTCTTTCCCTTTATGAATGCATATGAGGTAGGATCCCATGCGGTGTACCCTCTCGCCTCAAAAGTAGCTCTAAGTCCTCCAGATGGAAAAGAAGAAGCATCCGGCTCACCCTTAATAAGTTCCTTACCCGAGAACTCCATAATAACTCCGCCGTCAGGCGAAGGGCTGATGAAGCTGTCATGCTTTTCGGCTGTGATGCCTGTAAGAGGCTGAAACCAGTGGGTGTAGTGTGTGGCACCATTTGCAATTGCCCAGTCTTTCATAGCAGATGCCACGGCATTTGCAACACTGATGTCAAGCTTTGCACCATCATCAATCGTTTTCTTCAGTGACTGATATACCTTTGCAGACAGATTAGCCTTCATAACTCTGTCATCAAATACCAGCTTTCCAAAATACTCAGATACAGTTCCCATAAAAAAACACTCCTTTGGGGTTTAGTTAATAAAAAGATAAGGGTGTCCTTGATGTTAAAACACCAAAGA
>JAFQBO010000017.1 GCA_017416665.1 Oscillospiraceae bacterium | reverse complement strand
CACAATCTTTTCATCAGCCTCAGCAACCAGACAATAATCGCCCTTTTGTTTTCCGAAATCAGTTACATATACCTGTAATTCCGGCTGATTTATTATATCCCTTGGAGGTGCTTCCACACCCTCGGGAATAAAAATTGCTTCATAAAGAAAATCATTAAGTATGCTGTATTCTGATTTTCTGATTTTTCTGATATTATAGTCCATATAACTCCTTACAAACTGAAATCACATTTTATAAATCCTTATAATAGATTATCCAGTTATCTACCCAATCTTTTAACGAAAATACTTCCATTTCTTCATCAGCAACAAATGGATATATCATAATATTTCCTGCACTTGCATTGCCATATCCATTTGAAATTCCTTTTTTAACTGCTGAATAAAACTTGTATATTGAATTTAATGCAGTTTTATCATCAACCGCAATTCCAAGTTGTTCTGACAATGCATGTTTGATAATATTATCAGGCTTAAATATTGATAAAAGCTTTTTTAGTAAAATTTCATTTTCTTTATAAAATAATTCTTCATAAAGTCCGTTAAACAATTCCACAGATACAAAATCTAAAAAATCAGGATAGTTAATAATCAGTTCAAAAAAATCTGTAAGATTTTCTGCAATACAGCCTTCAACCTCATCATTTCCACGACTTATAAATCCTATAACCCCATTATCAAGTAATACATATTTATTATAAGATTCATTATCACCTATACAGTGACTTTTAGCAAATATTTTTTCATTCTTTGAGGTCAATTCATCACATAATTGAAAATCACATAATTTTTTAAGTAATTTTTCTGTAAAGCTGTCATTTCTGATTGCATCAATTATATCCATAAATTATTCTTCGTCAGAAATCCACATTTCCACACGTTCTTCAAGTGATGGATATGAAGAATCAAGTTCATCTTTATATATAAGTCCGCTTACCAATTCGTCATCTTCAACGAAACCATACATTGGCTCTCTTGTGGCAGTTTTATAGAATTTTCTTAATGTATTTTCAGAAACATCATTATCTAAAACAATATTCAACTTTTTGGATATTTCCTGTTTTACAGCATCATAATCAAGGTCTGAAACTTCAGAAAAATACATTTTATCCTTTTTTGCAATACCATTACAAAGCTTTTTCAAAAGTTCCTTATTTTCCTCATAATATAAATCTTCCAGTCTGAAATCTTCAAAACTCGGGCAATTTATAATAAGCGAGAAAAACTCCTGCATATTTTCGGCAATTCTTCCTATATCTCCGCCAGTGATATAGCCGATTGTGTTATCTTCAAGAAGAACAAACCAACCATCATCATCTGTACCGCCGAAAATCTTTCCGTCCATAGTAAATTCTGCATCAAAATAATCATATGGATCATCATATTCATCGTACACTTCAAAATCGCATACAAGACTTATTTTTTCCTGTAAATCCTCATCATTTCTGATTATATCAAGAATTTTCATAAACTACCCCCTTGCACACTCAACAGCTTCCTTTAAATCAAGAGTACCTTTATAGATAGACTTTCCACATATTGTGCCGTAAAGACCAAGTTCCTTACATGCCTTGATGTCTTCAATTGTATGTACGCCGCCACTTGCTATAATACAGCACTCACCGTTTGTAGCCCTTGAAAGCTCTGCAAGCTGATCTGTATTTACACCTGACAGTGTACCGTCCTTTGAAATATCAGTAACGATGAAATACTTCACGCCGATTTTTATCATTTCTTTTGCAAGGTCAATATAGTTTACGTCTGATGCCTCAAGCCAGCCCTCAGTTGCAACCATACCATCCTTTGAGTCGATACCAACAGCAATTTTTTCACTGCCGAACTTTTCCACTGCATCCTTTACGAGCTGAGGATTTTTAAGAGCCGCAGAACCGATAATAACTCTTGAAATACCCATTGAAAGATATTCTTCAATAGTTTCAATGTTTCTGATACCACCGCCAACTTCTACTTTGAGTGAAGTTTTTTCGGCAACATCCTTGTAAATCTTTGTATTTACAGGTCTGCCCTCTTTTGCACCATCAAGGTCAACCATGTGAATCCATGTTGCACCTGCGTCCTCAAAACCTTTTGCAGTTTCCATATAGTCTGCCGCAACCTTTTCTACTGTGGAAAAATCTCCCTTGAAAAGTCTTACACAGTTTCCGTCCTTTATATCAATAGCAGGTAAAATAATCATTTTATAAGTCCTCCGAAGTTCTTCAGAATTTTAAGACCTGTTTCGCCACTCTTTTCAGGGTGGAACTGTGCTCCGAAAATTGTATTTCCGTTAAATACGAGAGCAGGAACTCTGCCGCCGTATTCCGAATATGCACAGATATTTTCGTCCTTACATTCAGCCTTGTATGAGTGAACGAAATAAACAAAGCTGTCGTTATCAAGGTTTGAAACAAGCGGACATTCATTTAAAATCTCAAGTTTGTTCCAGCCCATGTGCGGAATTATAAGGTCTTTTTCTTCCATTTTCTTAACACTTCCCGGAATAAGACCAAGCCCGTCACATTCTTCAAATTCATAGCCTTTTTCAAAAAGCAGCTGCATTCCGAGGCATATTCCGAGAAACGGCTTTTTATACGCCTGCTCCTTGATGGTATCTATAAGACCACTCTTTTCGAGCATCTTCATTGCCGCAGGATATGCACCTACACCCGGAAGAATTATTGCGTCAGCGTTTTCGATTTCCTCTTTTTTACCTGTGAGAACGGAATCAAAACCGAGGTAGTCGAGAGCATTTTTAACGCTGAAAATATTTCCTGCACCGTAATCTATTACTGCAATCATCTTATAATGTTCCTTTCGTAGAAAGTGTTTCACCGTTTTCAAGTGGCTTTACTGCCATTTTAAGTGCGTGTGCCACAGCCTTGAACAGAGCTTCACATTTATGGTGATCGTTAGTGCCGTAAACCATGTTCAGATGAAGTGTAATTCCTGCATTAAATGCAAACGCTCTGAAAAATTCCTCAGTAAGACATGCGTCATACTGTCCTATCATCTGATTTGTAAATTCGCCGTTAAATACCAGAAACGGTCTGTTGCTTATATCAAGTGAACAGAAAGACAAAGCCTCGTCCATAGGAATATACGCTGAACCATATCTTGCGATGCCCGACTTGTCACCGAGTGCCTGAGCGAGAGCCTGTCCGAGTACGATACCCGTATCTTCAACAGAATGGTGAGCGTCTACATACAAATCGCCTGTACACTTGATATTCATGCTGATACCGCTGTGCTTTGAAAGTGCTGTAAGCATATGGTCAAAAAAGCCTATTCCAGTATCAATGTCGGAAACACCCTTATTATCGAGCTTTACTTCAACTGTAATCTGTGTTTCCTTTGTTTTTCTTTCAACAATACCTGTTTTCATAGATAAACCTTTCTATTTAAGAATTTCCTCAAGCACCTGTACAAAGCGTTCCATTTCCTGTGGTGTACCAACTGTAATTCTCAGATAATCAGAAATTCTCGGCTTGTTCCAGTAGCGTACAAAAATTTTGTTTTCCTTGAGTTTTTCAAAAATCTCAGACGCTTTCATTGTGTTATGTTTAGCAAAAATAAAGTTGCTTTTTGTGTCGGTAAACTCAAAACCAAGTCTTGTAAGCTCTGTTTTTGTCTTTTCTCTTGTTTCGATAATCCTGTTTACAGTATCTTCAAAATACTTCTTATCCTTTACTGCCTCAGCACCACAAAGCTGTGTAATGTGGTTCATTGTGTATGAATTAACAGAGAATTTTACGTCATTCATAAACTTTATAAGCTTTTCGTTTCCGACAGCAAAACCAATTCTCATGCCTGCCATCGAGCGTGACTTTGAGAAAGTCTGAATAACAAGCAGATTGTCATACTTATCCACAAGCTCAAGACAGCTTTTACCGCCAAAGTCAATATAGGCTTCATCTATCATTACAATAGATTCGGGATTTGACTTTATAATATCCTCAATCATTTCAATACTTTCAAGAACACCTGTCGGAGCGTTAGGATTCGGGAAAATTATTCCGCCGTTTTCACACTTGTAGTCATCAGGATTTATTCTGAAATTTTCGTCAAGCGGTTTACATTCGTATGGTATTCTGTAAACGTCTGCCCATACGTCATAAAAAGAATATGTTATATCTGGAAAAAGTATCGGTTTGTCCGAATTGAAGAAAGTCATGAACGCCATAGAAATAACGTCATCTGAACCAACACCGACAAATACCTGTGTCGGCTTTACATTATAAGCCTTAGCAATAGCATCAACAAGTACAGTAGAATCAGGATCAGGATAAAGCTTCATTCTGTCCTCATTGAAATTATCGAGAATTTCCCTTACCGCAGGACACGGCGGATAAGGATTTTCATTTGTGTTGAGCTTTATAATATCCTTATCCTTTGGCTGTTCACCGGGTGTGTACGGTACAACCTTTCTTACATTTTTTTCCCATAAAGAAATATTACTCATATTATAAGTCCTTCTTATTCAAATCTTACCTTAATAGCATTTGCGTGTGCTGTAAGACCTTCTCTTTCAGCAACGAGAACGATGTCGTCCTTAGCTTCTCTGAGAGCTTCTTCTGTATAGTAAATATAGCTTGAACGCTTGATAAAGCTTGAAACTGAAAGCGGTGAGAAAAATCTTGCAGTACCGCTTGTCGGAAGAACGTGGTTAGGGCCTGCATAGTAGTCACCGAGTGGTTCAGACGCATAATTTCCAAGGAATACAGAACCTGCATTGTCAAGCTTTCCGATATATTCTGTCGGGTTCTACATAAGTACTTCAAGGTGTTCAGGAGCAATAGCGTTTGCAAGCTCAACTGCACAGTGCGGGCAATCACAAATAATAATCATGCCGTAATCGTTAAGTGATGCCTCAATAATGTCTTTTCTTGAAAGATACTGCATCTGTCTTTCAATTTCAGCAATAGTCTTGTCAGCAATTTCTTCACTTGTTGTAAGGAGGATTGATGATGCAAGTCTGTCGTGTTCTGCCTGTGACATAAGATCAGCGGCAATAAATTTAGGATCGGCAGTTTCGTCAGCCATAACAAGAATTTCACTAGGTCCTGCAATCATGTCAATATCAACCTGTCCGTAAAGGAGTTTTTTGGCAGTAGCAACATAGATATTACCAGGGCCAACAATTTTGTCAACCTTTGGAATAGATTCTGTACCATAAGCGAGAGCAGCAACAGCCTGAGCACCACCTGTAAGGAATATTCTGTCAACACCGCAGATAGCCGCCGCAACTAAAATATCCTTGTTTGGTGTACCATCCTTGAGAGGAGGTGTTACCATAATAATTTCCTTTACGCCTGCTATTTTTGCAGGTACAGCGTTCATAATAACGCTTGACGGATAAGCGGCAGTACCACCCGGAACGTAAAGACCTACTCTTTCAAGACCTCTTACTCTCTGTCCAAGCATCACGCCATTG
>JAFQBO010000175.1 GCA_017416665.1 Oscillospiraceae bacterium | reverse complement strand
TGCATCAATCATTGCTGAAACGGCATCAGCGGCAGAACCCATGGTTATGTTATGAATTTCGCCTATGGCATCGGTTTTTGTTTCGTTTAAAATGGTGTCTGCCATTTTTATCTCCTTATATTGTATACATTACAGATTTTTACAGCTTTGCGGTGGTTTATGATACCCATTTTTCCGTCGAAAAGCTTTTCATTGTTTACCATCAGTGAAATGTTCTTGTCTATAGGTGCATTGAGGAGAAGTACATCTCCTTTGTGTATGGACAGAATTTCACTGAGATTAACAGTAGTGTTTGCAAGTATTGCTTCGATTTTGAAGTTTGAACGTGAAATCTGCTTTATGATACCTTCCTTATGCATCATTTCACGTTTAGTATGTCCGTTGTTTCCGTAGTCCTTGTTTGCCTTTGAAATAATGGATTCCATGGAAAGTGCAGGAATTGTGATGGTAATGATATTCTTAACATCGTTGTATTCAACTTCAAGAGTTGCAAGAATTATCACTTCATCCGCACCGATTGTCTGGTTTACACGGGCATTTGTTTCTATGCCGGTCAGAAGCGGCTCTACGTTGACATACGGTGTAAATACATCTTTTAAATACTGCCCCATTTTTTCAATAACGCTTTTCATAACCCTGATTTCAATATCGGTAAAGTTTCTTGAAACATCAATGGATTTACCGTAGCCTCCGAGAAGACGGTCGATAAGCGAGAATGAAACGGCATTTGAAAACTGTATCATACATTTAGTATCAAGCATATCTGAGCTTTCATCAAAAATCAGGTCAAGATTTCCCATTACAGTGTAGTCAGGAAGAGCGTTGTTGAATTCGTAGTAATGCTGCTCTTCTATCTGAAGAACCTCAACACGGCAGAAAAAACGTGTGAGACTTGTAAGGTAGGAAGAAAGATTTTTGGAGAAAGATTCATATATGTTGCGGATTGATTTGAACTGCTCCTTAGTAAATTTCTTAGGAGCCTTGAAGTCATAGACCTTTACCTGCTTTTCGTTCAGGTTATCAGTCATATTTTCAAGGGTTTGCTCATCAGCACCACCTAAATTTTTAAGCAGTTCGTCGATTTGGCTTTGCGAAAGGACATCCGCCAATTTGTTCACCTCACAGTTTTTACTACTATTATAGTGTATCTGAAAATAATAGCATGTTTTCTTGAATAACCCTAAAATACATCCGACGAATAAGCAGATATATTTCAGGCAATATAAATCATACATAATTATAACATAAAAAATATAAAAATTCCATAGAAAAAAATTTTTTTGTCAGCTTTTTGGCTAAATTTATACACCCTGACCAAATTGCATGCTTTAAATTCTACAATTTTAATAAAAATGCAAAGCAGTTACGCATTATGTATTACTTTAATGTGTATGAAATTGAGTATAATAAACAAAAACGTTGATGCCAAGTTGTGTAATTTGTGTTTTTTGACAAAAAAGATTGACTTTGATAATAAGTTGTGGTATACTGTTGTTATCAGGTTATCTAATTTAATATACATAGGAGATGATTTATAATGAAAAGACAAAAAATCGGTACAAGATTAGCATTAATGACCGTACTCAGCGTCGTATTAACAGCACTTATAATTTTTGCTACCGTATTCCTGATGCTCACAAATATTATCAACCAGAGTGCCACAAACCATTCCCATGACTGCTTGATACTTCTTGAAGATGAGATTCAAGCATGTCTTACAAGTTCGGAAATCTCCGCTCTTGGTATGGCAAAGTCAGGCGATGTGAAGAAAGCAGTAGCACTCAAGGATGAAGCAGCAATTCTTGCAGCAGTCGATGATTACTACACATCTACACACATGGGTACAAATTCAATTACAATTACCGATGCAACAGGTACTGTAATCGTACGTTACTACAGCGACAAGAAAGGCGATTCAATAGCCGATCAGACTTACATTCAGAAGGCACTTGCCGGTGAATCAACAACAGCTGTGGCAAAGGGTACAAACATTCAGCTCGGTGCAAGAACCGGTGCTCCGGTTTATGATGATGCAGGTACAATAATCGGTGTTGTTTCTGTTACATATCCTCTTGACGATGAAGCTTTCATCGACAAGGTAAAGGGCGATTCTGACAATGACTTTACAATCTTTATGGATAATATTCGTGTAAATACAACTGTTATGAATGGTTCTGAAAGAGCTATCGGAACAGAAATGGATCCTGTAATTGCAACACACGTTCTCGATAAACAGGAAAATTATGCAGTTTCAACAGAAATTATGGGCAAGCCTTATATTGCAGCTTACGCACCACTCATTGATGGTGAAGGTAAAACTGTAGGTGCGGCTTTTGCAGGTCTCAACATTACTGAAATTCAGTCACTTGAAGTAATGGCTGTAGGAGTAAGCGTTGGTGTTGCAGTAGTTGTTGCAGTTATTGTATGCGTTATTATGATTATCTACATCCGTGGTGCGATTGTACGTCCTGTTGAAAACCTCTGTATGGTTGCAGGCGAAATGGCAAACGGTAACCTCAATGTAACAGTAAACAAGGCTCCTAACAATGAAATCGGTGCACTTGCTGATTCACTCAAGGATACTATTTCAAATCTTCAGGTTATTGTAAATGATATTTCTGAAAATATGGAAACAATGGCAAATGGCGATATGACCAATGAAATAACACATGATTATGTCGGTGATTTCGCAAGCATCAAGCAGTCTGTAAATAAGATTTCAGGTGCTTTGAACAACACACTTTCATCAATTAATATTGCAGCTGAACAGGTTAATTCAGGTGCTGATCAGGTTGCTACTGCCGCTCAGTCACTTTCACAGGGTGCTACAGAACAGGCAAGCTCAATCGAAGAACTTTCAAGCTCAATCATGTCTGTATCTGAACAGGTAAACGAAAACGCAAAGAATGTAAACGTTGCCGGCGATTATGTTCAGGAATCACAGCAGGGTATTGAAAACAGCAACCAGTACATGCAGCAGATGATGGACGCTATGAGCGACATCAACGAATCATCATCACAGATCAGCAAGATTATCAAGGTTATTGATGATATTGCGTTCCAGACAAACATTCTCGCACTTAATGCCGCAGTCGAAGCCGCAAGAGCAGGTGCAGCAGGTAAGGGCTTCTCAGTAGTTGCTGACGAAGTAAGAAACCTCGCTTCCAAGAGTGCTGACGCCGCTAAGCAGACAACACTTCTTATTGAAGGTTCTGTAACAAGCGTAGGCAAGGGTATGGAAATCGCTCAGGAAACAGCTAAGGCTCTCGAAACTGTTAAGTCACAGTCTGAAATGGTTGTTCAGACAATCAAGAAGATTCAGGAAGCTTCAAACGAACAGGCTGAAGCTATCAATCAGATTACAATCGGTCTCGAACAGATTTCATCTGTTGTACAGACAAACTCAGCTACTTCTCAGGAAAGTGCTGCTGCATCAGAAGAACTTTCAGGTCAGGCACAGATGCTCAGAGAAGAAATTTCACAGTTCAAACTCAAGAACAACTACAATGGTGGTTCAGCATCATCAATGTCATTACAGTCAGACTATTCAAGTCCTGCAATGGGCATGAGTTCAGCTCCATCATTATCAATCAGTCTTGACGATGACAAATATTAATTAAATTATCAAGCCGCTTCGGTATTTTTACCGAGGCGGTTTCTTTGTTTTTGAGTAGATTTAACAAAATATATTACACTATTTAAAAAAATCTTTACTTTTTTAATTCGTTGTGATATTATAAAAGTATAAATAATTAAAACACCACACATTTTTGTTGTGTGTTTTTTTGGAAAGTTTACGAAAACGTTTAAGTAAAAATATGACGGAGGTTTTTATGAAGATGAAATTTTTTAAACGTGCCGTTTCAGCAATTACATGTGCGGCGGTTGCGTTGACTGCAGCGGTTTTTCCTGTAAATGCATTTTACATTGATGAGGAAAATCCGAATAACTACGACAATTTTGCACAGGCACTTCAGCTTGCACTTTGTTTCTATGACGCAAACAAGTGTGGTGATGAAGTAGGTGAGGACGGCTATTATTCATGGCGTGGAGATTGTCATGTGAAAGATGCTGAAATACCACTGGTAAAAATGGATAACGGCGGTATTGATTCCGATGCTGTACAGGACAGCGGTAAGGGTGACAGTGCGACAGCCGCTGAAGGTCTTTATATCGGAACAAATATGAGTGATGAATTTATTGCGGAGAATATCAAGTATCTTGATCCGGACGGTAACGGCTCTGTAAATCTTACAGGTGGCTGGCACGATGCGGGCGACCATGTAAAATTCGGTCTGCCGGGAAGTTATTCAGCGTCAACTGTTGGCTGGGGTTACTATGAATTCAGAGATGCCTATATCGAAAACGGTCTTCAGAAACACGTTGAAGATGAACTCAGATGGATTAATGACTATTTTCTGAAAGCTACTTTCCTTGACGAAAATGATGATGTTGTTGCCTACTGCTATCAGGTTGGTGAGGGTAACAACGACCACAACTACTGGTGTGCACCGGAACTTCAGGTTGATGATACTTATGTAGCATCATCTTCATGTGCGGTTAAGCGTCCTGCTTACTTCGCAACTACTGAAACTCCAGCGTCTGATCAGTGTGCAGGTGCATCGGCATCACTTGCCATCAACTATCTGAATTTCAAGGACACTGATCCTGCCTACGCAAATGAATGTCTTAAATATGCGGTTGCACTCTACGATTTTGCCGTTGAAACACATTCGGATCTCGGTGACGATTCACTGACAGTAACAAGTCTTGGTTATGACGGCGGTTTCTATACCTCAAGTTATGACTATGATGAACTTGCATGGGCGGCTGTATGGCTTTACTACTGCACAGAAAATTACGACTACATTGATGATATTATATCTGTTGATGAAACTGTAACAGGCGAAATGGGTGCTCATCCATACACAGGTTATATGAAGAGAATTATTGCCGATACAGGCAACTGCTGGCAGAACATCTGGGTTCACTGCTGGGACACAGTATGGGGCGGTGTTTTTGCCAAGCTCGCACCTGTTACAAACATTTCCCGTGACTGGTACATTTTCCGCTGGAATCTTGAATTCTGGTCGGGAATGACAGAGGCTGATGCGGCAGAAGCGGAATTCGACGTTCCTGTAACTTCACACAAGTATTTCGGCCCTGATGATACACTCTGGAATTCAACAATAACAGCAGACGAAATCGCAGATCTCCCGACAGCTGACGGTGCGTTCCTCAAAAAAACTCCTGCCGGTTTTGCAATGCTTAACGATTACGGTTCGGCAAGATATAACACAGCCGCACAGATGTGTGCTATGGTATATGCAAAGGAAACAGGCGATATGACGTTTGCTGACTGGTCAAAGGGTCAGATGGAATATATCCTTGGTGACAATCCTATGGGATATGCATACGAAGTAGGCTATGAAAACAACTATGCGACATTCCCGCATCACAGAGCGGCACACTGCTCGGCAACACAGAGTATGGAAAATCCTGCAACATATCAGATACATACACTTTACGGAGCATTGGTCGGCGGTCCTGATGCAGACGATTATCACCACGACGAAACAAAGGATTATATCTACAACGAAGTAACAGACGACTACAATGCAGGCTTTACAGGTGCATTGGCAGGTCTCTATGAATTTTACGGTTCAGAGGGTAAGATTCACGAAGATGATAACTATGTAATCGAAAACTTTAATATGTCCGAAAATAAACCGGGTGCTGAGGACAAATCACTCGGAGTTTACGTTACAGCAGGTAAGGCACAGGAAACTGATGCAGGACTTCAGATTAAACTTGTTGTGCATAATCAGACAACCAATCCGCCGAAATTTATCAGTGATTTGAGAGTGAGATATTTCTTTAATATTTCAGAGCAAATTGCAAAGGGTGAGGATATAAGCTTTATTGAAACCCGTATCGACTACGATCAGGAAAGCAGTTTCACGGACGGTAAAAATCAGGCAACAATTTCTGACCCTGTAAAGTTTGATGACAACGGTACATATTATGTTGAAATTGCATGGAAGAACTGTAATTTCTATGGAAGCCGTGTTTATCAGTTCGGACTTCTTAACAAAATGCATCCGGAGACATATGACACTGTCTGGGATTCTTCAAACGACTACAGCTACTCCGATTTAATCAGTTTTGAGGATGACAACGATGCGGCGGCTCTTACAACCAAGGTAACTGCATATGTAGATGGACAGCTTGCATGGGGTGAAGAACCTGATGGCGGTGTGTATCCGCTCGGAGACGTAAACCTTGACTGTGAAGTTGACAACGAAGATCCGGCACTCCTTTCAAAGTACATAGTTAACGATGCAGAACTACAGTCAAAAGCACTGACAGTATCTGACATGGATTCAAACGGCGTACTCAACGTATTCGACTTTATTATCTTAAAACGTTATTTAATAAAATAAATCAGACTTTATGTAAGTAAGTCAGTAGTTTATTGAGGG
>JAFQBO010000174.1 GCA_017416665.1 Oscillospiraceae bacterium | reverse complement strand
CAATGATATAGATGTAACTTCAACAAAAGAACCTTACATGAAGCGTACTTCACACGGTATGGTTCTCGGTGAGGACGGACAGAAAATGTCCAAATCAAGAGGAAACGTTGTAAATCCTGATGAAGTTGTAAGAGATTATGGTGCTGATACACTCAGACTTTACGAAATGTTCATCGGTGACTTTGAAAAGACTGCTCCTTGGAGTCCGTCAAGCATCAAGGGCTGTAAGAGATTCCTTGACAGAGTATGGGCATTACAGGAAAATGTTATTGACGGTGACGACTACCGTGAGCAGCTTACAGCGTCATTCCACAAGACAATAAAGAAGGTAAGCGAGGATATTGAAACTCTCAAGTTCAATACTGCAATCGCTGCCATGATGGCACTTCTCAACGAAATTACAGCAACAGGCAGTATCAATAAGGCTGAACTAAGAACACTCCTCATTCTCCTTAATCCGTTTGCACCACATATCACAGAAGAAATGTTTGAAAGCAATTTCGGTGAAATTCTCAACGAACAGAGCTGGGTTAAGTATGATGAATCACTCTGCGTTGAAAATTCAGTTGAAATCGTTGTACAGGTAAACGGAAAAATCAAGACAAAGCTTGTTGTTCCGGTTGACGGTGACAAGGATGCAATTCTTAATACTGCACTTTCTGAAGACAAGGTAAAGGAAGCGGTTGAAGGTAAAAATATAGTAAAACAGATATATGTACCAAATAAACTGGTTAATTTTGTTGTAAAGTAACAAAGTTAAGAAAATGTGCTTGACAGAAGGAATGTTTTGTGATAAAATATAATCTATGATTAAACACTATCTTAAAATCTTAAAAACAAAGCATTTTTCTGCTGTTGCATTAAGAACAAAGGTTGATGTCTGACATTCACAATTTTTTTGTGACATGATTAGAATATATTCGGATGTAACAATCCGAAAAACCTCTGTCTTTGGGACAAAGGGAGGGAAAACAGTGGCAGAAGTTCGCGTTGGAAAGAACGAATCATTAGATACAGCTCTTAAGCGTTTTAAGAGATCATGTGCTAAGGATGGCGTTATTGCTGAAGTTCGTAAGAGAGAACACTACGAAAAGCCTTCAGTAAAGCGTAAGAAGAAGTCTGAGGCAGCTCGTAAACGCAAGTATTAATTTGTAGTACAAGCTAAAAGACAAACAGAGACGGGCATTTTATGTCCGTCTTTTAATTTTTTTACTTTGTTTCAGTTTGTTTCGACAGATGATTTATTATATAATATACACTGAAAGGTTGACCGCATATGCTGTTTAAAGCCGATTTTGCATTCAGACGTGTGACGGATATTTCACCGTCATTTCTGAAAAAACATGATATAAAAGGTTTGCTGCTTGATCTTGACAATACTCTTACAACACATGATAATCCACGTCCCGCAGACGGCGTGATCGACTGGATTAAAAAGATAAAATCAGACGGCATAAAAATGATGATTGTTTCAAATAACCACCCTCCGAGAGTGAAACCGTTTGCGGAAATGCTCGGACTTGATTTTGTCAGTGAAGGGAAGAAACCACTTTCAAGCGGATTCAACAGGGCACAGAAGCTTATGGATATTCCATTTAAAAACCTTGCTGTAGTGGGCGACCAGATTTTTACGGATATGCTTGGGGCAAATCTTAAAAGAATAAAGGGAATTTTTGTTTTTCCTATTGAACTTGAAGGAAAGGAACAAAAATTCATCAGGTTTAAAAGGGTTATCGAAAAACCGTTTTTGCCAAAGCTTACAAAAAATGTTTAAGCTTATAATTTTAGTTGCAGGATTTGTGGCAGAACGCCTGCTTAAAAAGCTTTTTGTGGCATTAATGAATAAATCCGATAAAAAGGATTTAAAGAATAATCCTGATAAGACTGTCCGACCCTATAAAAGCGTAATGTATTGCGGATTAATGTTTTGTGTTATTGCCTTATTCGTTGGCAGTCCGATTATTTTTGCGGATAATATTGCAGAAAAAATTGAGGGTGCATTATGTTTTGCAATAGTGGGAATACCGCTTGGCATATTTCCTGCTATGCTGTATCTGAATATAAAATATGAATATGATTCATATGGCTTTACGTTCAGAAATATTTTCAGAAAAAATTATGAGTATGGTTATTGTCAGATATTCAGACTTACTGAAAAAGCATATGGTTTAAAGCTTGAAATGGATGACACGAGAGTAATTTATGTTTTTAAGGTTTATAATGGGTCGGAAGAATTTATCAATAGAATAATAAAGAAAGTAGAGGGATGAAAATGCCAGCAATTTTCGGACCTGCCGGAAACTCTGAAAGTTTTTCGGCAAAATACAAAGCCTCGACAGATGCTCCTTTGTTTCTCAGGGAGATGGGTCTTGACTGCTATGAGTATCAGTGTGGACGTGGTGTAAAGGTAAGCGACAAGTCAGCGGCGGCACTTCGTAAAAACGCAGAAGAAAATAATATAAAGCTTTCACTTCATGCACCGTATTTTATTTCACTTTCTTCGGTTGAACCGGAAAAACGTGACAACAGCATAAACTATATTCTTCAGAGCTGTGATGCTGCAATGAGAATAGGTGCGGACAGAATTGTGATACACAGCGGATCATGTGCCAAAATGAGCCGTGAGGAGGCACTTGAACTTGCAAAGGATACACTAATCCGTGCAAGAAAACAGGCGGTAGAGCAGGGCTTTGAGGCTGTACATTTCTGTCCTGAAACTATGGGTAAGACAAATCAGCTGGGTAATCTCGATGAGGTGCTTGAAATGTGTCTGCTTGATGATACGTTTATTCCCTGTATTGATTTCGGACACCTTAACGCCAGAACCTTCGGTGCAATAAAAAGCATATCCGACTATGAGGAAATGTTGAATAAAGTGGAAAACAAGCTCGGCAGTGACCGACTGAAAATCTTCCACAGCCATTTTTCAAAGATTATGTATACAAATCCGGGCGGAGAGAAAAAGCATCTGACCTTTGAGGACAGTGAGTACGGCCCTGATTTTGAGCCTCTTATGGAGCTTGTGGCAAAGAAAAATCTTTCGCCGACATTTATATGTGAAAGTGCGGGAACACAGGCTGAAGATGCTCTGGCAATGAAAAATGAATACAATAAATACAAATAGGAGTTAAACTATGAAAAAAATTCTTGTTATAAATGGGCCGAATTTAAATCTTCTGGGTGAACGTGAACCGGGAATTTACGGCGATGATACATACGAGTCACTTTGTGGTCAGATTATGGACAAGGCTGAAAATATGGGAGTTACATGTGAAATTTTTCAGTCAAACCATGAGGGAGCAATTATAGATAAGCTCCATGCGGCAAGAACAAACTGTGCAGGCGTTATTCTCAATGCAGGTGCGTACACACATTACAGCTATGCTATAAGAGATGCTATTGCGGCTATAAGAATACCTGTTGTTGAGGTTCATATAAGCAATGTCTTTGCAAGAGATGAGTTCAGAAAGAATTCTGTTATCGCTCCTGTGTGCAAGGGAAGTATTTCGGGATTCGGACTCGCTTCATACTTTATGGCAATGGACGCTCTGGTGAATTACAATGAAGAGATTTGATAAACTGAAATTTCCGCAGAATGCTGATGCAGTACTCATAACCTCGGACATTAACAGAAGATATTTTACAGGTATGAAGTCATCAGCAGGAATAGTTCTTGCTTTCCCGGAAAAAGCATATCTGCTGATAGACTTCCGTTATATCGAAAAGGCGAGAAATACTGTTACAGCGTGCGAAGTCATTGAACTTGTGAAAACCGATGAGCAGATAAAAGAACTCATGAAAAAGCATGGTGCAACGACTATTGCTATTGAGAGTATGGAAATGTCAATCCATCGTCTTAATATGTTTAAGAAGTCAATGCCTGATTTTGAATTTGTAACTACTGATGAACTGAGCAAGGAAATTTATAATCTCAGAACTGTAAAAACCGATTATGAAATCGAAAAAATCCGAAAGGCACAGCAGATTGCGGAGAAGGCTTTTGAGGAAATTCTTGATTTTATCCGTGAAGGCGTTACAGAACGTGAAATTTCTCTTATGCTTGACAATACCATGTACAAAAATGGTGCGGAGGCGATGTCGTTTGAGACTATAGCACTCGCAGGACGAAATACTTCAATGCCGCATGGTGTGCCATCTGATTATGTCGTAAAGAACGGCGACTTTGTACTGATGGACTTCGGTGCGGTCTATGACGGTTATCACAGCGATATGACACGAACAGTGTGTGTCGGACAGCCGTCAGAGGAAATGGAAAAGGTATATAACGTTGTCCTTGAGGCACAGCTTGAGGCACTGAGCAAAGTTAAAAGCGGTATTACAGGAAAAGAGCTTGATGCTGTTGCAAGGGATTACATCAGCAGTAAGGGCTACGGTGAGGCATTTGGTCACTCTTTAGGTCACGGCGTTGGTATGGAGGTACATGAATTCCCGAATGCATCACAGCGTTCAGAGGCAGTTCTTGAGGCAAATAATGTGATTACGATAGAACCGGGAATTTATTTACCGGATAAATTCGGCGTAAGAATAGAAGATTTCGTTGTTGTTACTGAAAATTCATGCCAAAATTTAACAAATTGCCCTAAAAAAATGATAATTTTATAAAAGGGTATTGAAAATTTGTTTTGTTTGTAGTATAATATTAGTATGCCATAACTAATACTGTCAGGGCAGTATTTTAATTTGCAAATTTTGGAGGTATAATTAATATGATTTCAGCAGGCGATTTCAGAAACGGCGTTACTTTTGAACTTGACGGCAACGTTGTTCAGGTTATCGAATTTCAGCATGTAAAACCAGGTAAGGGTGCTGCTTTTGTAAGAACTAAGTTCAAGAATGTTATCACAGGTGCTGTGGTTGAACGTTCATTTAACCCAACAGAAAAGTATCCTACAGCTTTCATTGAAAGAAAGGACATGCAGTATTCATACAATGATGGTGCACTTTACTACTTCATGGATACAGAAACTTACGAACAGGAACCAATCGGTGAAGAAATTCTCGGTGATAACTTCAAGTTCGTTAAGGAAGAAATGATCTGTAAGATCTGCTCATACAAGGGCAAGGTTTTTGCAGTTGAACCACCTACATTCGTAGAACTCGAAATCACAGAAACAGAACCTGGCGTAAAGGGCGACACAGCTACAAATGCTACAAAGCCTGCTACACTTGAAACAGGTGCTGAAGTAAGAGTTCCGTTGTTCATCAATCAGGGCGATAAGATCCGTATTGATACAAGAACAGGCGAATACATGGAAAGAGCATAATAAATAATATCAAAATTAATAAAGGGAGGGCTATTTTATGAATCTCGGCGAAAAAATGTCTTATTTACAGGGACTGCTTGACGGTCTTGAAATTGATACAACAACAAAGGAAGGTAAGCTTCTTATTCAGATGACTGAAGTTATGCATCAGATGGTTGAAAGCATTGACGATCTCCAGTCTCAGGTTGATGAACTTACAGAACTTTGTGACATCCTTGATGAAGATCTCGGAGGTCTTGAAGAAGATTATTATTGTTGTGATTGTGACTGCGATTGTGATTGTGAAGACGACGACTGCGATTGTGACTGTTGTTGCGATGAGGACGACTATGATGACTTCGACGACTATGAAGAATACGATTACAATGATGATGAAGAGCTTTATGAAGTATGCTGTCCTGTATGTGAAGAAAAAGTAGTTCTTGATGATTCTATGCTTGACGAAGGTTCTATCGAATGTCCATGCTGTGGTGAAAACCTTGAATTTGATTTCTTTGGTGTGGACGATGACGAAGACGACACCGATACAGATTTTTTCTCTTCAGATGATGAATGAGACCTAAAAAATCAATTTTAAAATTATAAGCCGATGGTTTTATCCATCGGCTTTTTTATATATAAAGCAGAAAATCATTTTTATACTGCAAAAGCTTTTTTAAAGACAGGTAAGTCACTTCTGCAAACCCCTCAATAAAAATCCTTTTCCGCTTACTTTATTTTATGCTGAAATATCAAAAATGTAACTGGAAATGTGTGGGAAATACAAGAAGCTGTACCAATAGGCTGTAGCACATATCTTTTCGGCAAATTTTAATTATAACTGCGTTAAAATTCCTTGTTTTGCGTCCGAAGGAAGTGCCATTGGGTACGCAAGAAAGCCTGCAAATCTAATTAA
Organism: Oscillospiraceae bacterium; assembly: GCA_017416665.1. Lineage (GTDB taxonomy): Bacteria > Bacillota > Clostridia > Oscillospirales > Ruminococcaceae > Porcipelethomonas. The sequence continues at coordinate 157 of JAFQBO010000174.1, read as the reverse complement.
AATTATGCTCGAAAATCTATGTACAAACCCTATTGATACATCTTATAAAAGACTGTATAAAAACCTCAAAATTAAAGTTCGTGCCGATTAAATCGGCAGGCAAATTTGAGTACGACCAAAGTAAGGGGACGCTTTTTCTTGCAAAGCGTCCCCTCTT
>JAFQBO010000173.1 GCA_017416665.1 Oscillospiraceae bacterium | reverse complement strand
GGTGGGCTGTTTTTCAAGAGGGGACGCTTTACAAGAGAAAGCGTCCCCTTACTTTGATCGTACTCAAGTTTGTCTGCCGATTTAATCGGCACGAAAATTGATTTTGAAGTTTTTCTACAGTCTGGTGCGACCAATGGTCGCCACTACAAAAATTTTACACATACGCTTTGTAATTTAGGGTTGAAAAACGTCATAATAAATGATATAATAATAAGGTACATTATTTAGTGTATGGATTATAGTAATAGTATAAATTTATTGCAGGAAGGTATATCAGCATGGAGGTTGAGACATTAAAGCTTGAAGGTACGGTTGAAAACGTTATATACCGTAATGAAAATAACGGATATACCGTACTTGATATAGATGCAGGCGGTGAAATGATAACAGCTGTCGGCGAACTCGGAGATGTTGAGGCAGGCGAAGTGCTGGTACTGGAAGGGCATTATGTAAACCATCCTAAATTCGGAGCACAGTTCAACGCAGAATACTGTGAAAGAAAGCTGCCGAGTACTTCGGTAAACATATGCAAGTATCTGTCTTCCCGTGCAATAAAGGGAATAGGTCCTGCTCTTGCAAAGAAAATAGTTGATGCTTTTGGTGAAAGAACACTTGAAATCATGGAAAAGGAACCGTCAAGACTTCTTGAAATAAGAGGTATTTCACCGAAAAAGTGTGAGAGTATTGCGGAAGAGGTAAAGAAAATCTTCAATCTGCGTCACCTCATGATTTTTCTTTCAAAATACGGACTTAAATCGGGAATTGCCATGAAAGCGTATCAGCAGTGGGGACATCAGGCGATAGAACTCATAAAGCAGAACCCCTACTGCCTTTGTTCTGTTAATGTAGGACTTTCATTCAAAAAAGCTGAAGTAGTGGCAAAGGAAATGAACATTCCGCCTGACTCACATAAACGTATCGAAGCAGGTTTTGCGTTTATACTTTCTGAAAACGCAAATGCAGGACACTCCTGTCTGCCGATTGACGTTTTTGAAAAGCTTGCCTGTAAGTATCTTCAGATTGCAGAATCTGATTTTTATGATGTTTACAATGAAATGATTGAGGAAGAACGGATTTATGAATATATAAAGAATGACCGTGGATTTGTCTACCTTGATGATTATTATACTGCCGAAAGCTATATTGCAGGACGTATAGGCGTTATGCAGGCGTTTTCAAGTCCCAATGATTATGATTATGAAAAACTAATAGACATAGAAGAGGAACAGAACAACATTCATTATGAAACCTTACAGAGAAAAGCTATAACAACAGCATTATCAAGAGGCATAATGGTTATGACCGGTGGTCCGGGTACCGGTAAGACAACAACTCTTAACGCTATTATTTCACTTTACGAAAAAAAAGGTGAAACGGTTATGCTGTCTGCTCCTACGGGAAGAGCGGCAAAGCGTATGTCGGATCTTACCGGCAGAGAGGCAAAGACGATTCACAGACTGCTTGAGGTTTCCTATGATGCGGGAGGACGTCTTGTTTTCAAACATAATGAAGAAGATCCGCTTGAATGTGATGTTCTTGTAGTTGATGAAATGTCAATGGTTGATGTGCTTGTGTTTGAAAGTCTGCTCCGTGCATTGAAACTCAGTTGCCGTCTGATTATGGTTGGTGACAGTGATCAGCTTCCGTCTGTCGGTGCAGGAAATCTGCTTAAAAGTCTGATTGAAAGTAAATGCATACCTGTAATTGAACTTAAAGAAATTTTTCGTCAGGCTGAGCAAAGCTGTATTGTCACGAATGCACATAAAATAGTAAATGGTGAACTGCCTGATCTTACACAAAAAAATAATGACTTTTTCTTTTTTAAGCGTTCACAGCCTGAAATGGCAATAAATCTTATATCAGATCTTGTAAAAACACGTCTGCCGAAAGCATACAACTATTCTGCTCTTGATGACATACAGGTTATTTCACCGTCACGAAAAGGTGTTACGGGTATTATAGAACTGAACAAGGTATTGCAGAATCAGCTTAATCCTTCGCATCCGATGAAAAAGGAAGTAAAATCAATTGTATACACCTTCCGTGAAGGCGACAAGATTATGCAGACAAAAAACAATTATGATATAGTATGGTCGAAGGACGGAGAACAGGGAGCAGGTATTTACAACGGTGACATAGGCAAAATACTGAGTATCAATAAACAGCGTATGGAGCTTGTTATAAACTTCGACGGCAGAACAGCGTGCTATACATTTGATATGGTTGATCAGCTTGAGCTTGCATATGCAATTACTGTACATAAAAGTCAGGGAAGCGAATTTGAAGCAGTGGTAATGCCGCTTCTCGGAGGCTTTGATAAGCTGTTTTACCGCAATCTGCTGTATACGGCTGTAACCCGTGCAAAAAAACTGCTAATTATAATAGGTACTGAAGAAGTTGTGAACAAGATGGTAACTAACAACAAGCGTACAAACAGATATACCTGTCTTACATCAATGTGCAGAGATGAGATGAAACAGCGTGAATAAGATAAAGCTGTTTCTGCTTGACTTGTTTTTTCCGAACAGATGTGCTGTCTGCAATGAAATAACGATATTTGACAAATATGTCTGTGACGACTGTATGAAAAAACTTCTGGAATCTGCCATAGATGAAGAAAAAGTGTGTGGTATGTGCGGGAAATATATCGGATGCAGTCATGATGATTTATGGTATAGCCGTGCAGTATCCTGCTTTTATTATATTGACTGTGTCAGAGAGGGAATATATTCTCTCAAGGAAAAAAACAGGAATTTCGGATATTACATTGCAGGTATTCTGGCAGATACAATCAAGTCAGATGAAATTCTGAAAAATGCCGATTACATTATTGCAGTGCCTATGTCAAAGGACAGGCTTCGCAAGAGAGGATATAATCAGGCAGAAGTTATTGCAAAGGAAGTTTCATGTCAGACAGGAATACCACTTCTGAAAAAAGTACTTTTCAAAAATAAATCTGCTGTACAGCACCTGCTCAGCTATGAAGAAAGACTGAAAAACGTTGATTCAATTTATTCGTCGGAAACAAATCTTGAAGGAAAAAAGATAATTGTCTGTGATGACGTACTTACAACAGGAAGTACGGTAAACAGATGTGCAAAGCTTTTAATAAATATGAATGCCGCAGATGTTTATGCGGCGGTAGGAACAATTGTAAAACATAAAATATAAAAAGGAATGATAAAATATGGCTCAGGACATTGGAATTGATTTAGGGACTGCAAATATCGTTATTGCAATAAACGGCAGGGGCGTTGTTCTGAACGAACCGTCTGTAATTGCACTTAACAAGCGAACAAATAAAATTGTGGCAGTAGGCAAAAAGGCTTACCGTATGATAGGTAAGGCACCTGAATATATTGATGTTATAAGACCGCTTGAATGCGGTGTTATTTCAAACGATGAAATGACTCAGTGTCTTATCCGTGAATTCGTAAGAAAAGCCACCGGCTACAGACTTTTAAAGCCAAGAATTGTTATATGCGTACCGTCGTTTATTACCGACGTTGAAAGCCGTGCGGTAGTTGAAGCGGCTATGAACGCAGGTTCAAGACGTGTTTATCTTATTCAGGAGCCTATTGCGGCTATGCTCGGAGCAGGCGTAAACATGTCTAAGGCAAGAGGACATCTTGTTGTTGACATAGGCGGCGGAACAACTGATGTTGCTGTAGTTTCAATGAACGGCGTCGTTACATCACGTTCAATCAAAACGG
>JAFQBO010000172.1 GCA_017416665.1 Oscillospiraceae bacterium | reverse complement strand
GAGAAGAGTTTTGTTTTCTGTTTCTGTAACGTTAAAGCTTCCAAGATAATTTGCACCCAGAGACGCATTCCATACCTCGTTATTGGCAAAACGTACTGAACGCTTATAGCCATCGGCAACACCCTGATTTCCGACTGAAAATCTTATATAAGCGTTCCATTTTCCAGCTTCAAGAGAGGCAGGAGTTTTTATTTCAAGAAGTTCGTCCGAAACGGAGCAGGAACGCCATTGTCTTGTGTCCACATCAATTTCAGCTGTAACATATTCTCCGTCCTTTTCAAGAATAATTTCAGCTTTCTGAGGACGTATCGGGTTTGCAAAACCTGTATTCTCAACACTGAAATCAAGTGTAAGTGTATCACCCTGTTCAACACTTTCACTTAAATCAGAATCACGCAGTACAAATCTGTAGCCTAAATGATCACGGATAAACTTAAAGACGGTTTCGCCGTAATATGCGGAATTATCTGCATTTTCGACGTCGTACTGCTCACCAAAGGTATAATCCTTATAGAGGTTATAAATATTTGAATTGATATAGCTCAGATGGGTTTTGTACATTTCAGGAATGGCATTTTCAGGAAGATATGTATTATATTTCTGTGCCCATTCAAGATTACCCGAAAATTCACCGCCGAAGTAAGTAGCCGTTGTCTGATTTGCTATCCAGGTAGTTTCTTTATCACGATTGGAATATGTACCAAGGTCAGAATCCGAACCCATGTAACCGTCGTTATATATTCCTATTCTTGTGGCGTCACTTCCCGGTTCAGATATCCAGCTGTCGATTTCCGACATTTCAATGCCTGCCCATTTTGCAAAAGTATTCGGTGTTCTTACAGTAATCGGAATATCATCGGGAACCATTTCAAGAATGGCATCGACAAGCTGTGCCTTGTACTCAAGAGATGTGTATTTTCCGCTGTGCTGTTCACCCCATGCACCAACAAAACCTGTTTCCACAAACATAAGCAGATCCTTGTATTCTTCAAGTATACCGCTTTCCTTAATCTGACTGATATGTTTTTTTACCTGTTCAAAAGTTGACGGCTCAGGATTTGATTTTCCGTTTTCGTCGTATCTGAAACGCAGTGCAATTGTACAGCCGTTTTTGCGGCAGTTTTCAAATGTACCCCTCAGACCATTAAAAAAAGCTTCATCAAGATCATAGTCCGTTCCTTCGGTATACGTTCCGTCTTCGGCTGTTGTGCCGTTTGCACCGGATGAAAATGCTCCGATATTTATAAACATAAGCACAAGATTTCCTGAAGGATTTTTGACAGGAGTGTCACCCGGCTTACAGTTGTACCAGAGCGTACTTGTATATCCTGCTCCGGGATTGTTTATAGTTTCTGTAATTTCTGTGTAGTCAATTCCTGAATCAGAAAGACTGTTTTCTTCTGCAAATGCCGTATTGGGAATAAATGATGTACAACAGCACACAGCAGCGATTATCGTTCCTAACAATTTTTTTAATTTCATAATATCACGTCCTTTTTGAACATTCTTGTATACTTTAGTTTCTTGTATCTATATTATACATTTACATCAGAATATTGTCAAGGAATTTGGTGATAATTACATTGATATTGTTAAAACAAGAGGCAAATTCTCCTGTATAAAAATTAAAACCTGCATCATACAAATGCATGATACAGGTTTTTAGAAAACTAATAAGAGGAATTTATGAGGAGTTTTTATTTACCAGTCGAGTTCGATTTCAGGGAGTTCGATACCGAAATCGTCGTCCTGTTCAACGCTTGTTGTTATAACGTCTGAGTTATCGAATTCTATAATTTCAATTTCTGCAATAATAAACTTGTTTTTCATTGTTTTTTCCTTTCTTCTTAACCGTTTACATAATTTGTGGATGCCTGATTGTACTCGTACATTGCCTTGATAAGGTTCACGATTTTTTCGTCATAAGCCGAACTTTCGAGAACTGTCTTGAAGTAGGTAAACGCACTGCAATATACTGTAATTTCAGAGTCTTCGCCTGTGACTGTTACAGAGTAAATATCATCAAGCTTATCAGGAGTAATCTTTTTGATTGAGATGTAGTAGTAACCTTCCTGTTCGCCTTCGTAAATTGTAACTTCACCCTTGTCACAAGAGAAATCAAAGTCTGAAATATCGTAACCGTTCTGAACCTGACAACCAATCTGAATTTCTGTAAGATCATCTATTACGAGTTTGAATGACTTTATTTTCAGACCTGTTACAGCACCCTTTCTGCTGATTTTGTAGTCATCTCCGATTGAAACTGTCTTATCATCAACAGCCATATCTGACAGATCAGAGTTTGCGAGATTTGATGTATTCTTGCCGGTATACTTCTGAGCGTAACCGCCGTAGTTGAGCATCGCCTTTACGAGATTTACAGTTTTCGCACCAAATGTTGCTTCGTTTGCGATAACAGTATCTGCATACTGCTTTACGCTGTAGCTGTAAACGTCACCTTCAACGCCGTCTGAATAGAACATCTGAGCGTTGATATTTTCTGTCATCTGGTCTGCGAGGAGAGGACATGTAAATTTATATCTGCCCTTGCTGTCTACTGTAGCCTCTGTGATTTTCTGTGTACCGAGGACTGTACCATCATCAAGGCTGAACTGTAAATATGCGTTTTTGTCAGCGAGTGCGAGGTCTGAGAATTCGAGTGCGAAAATAAGTCTGATACCGTCTGTGAGGGTAACTGAAACCGTAGCCAGATCGTCGTAATCGGCAGGAGCTATTGTAACCTGTACTGAGAAGATAGAGCTTGAATAGTAGTTTGTGCTTGATGTTGAGTAGAAGTAAACTGTATAAGTTCCGGGATCTACTGCTGTCGGAATTGATGAT
>JAFQBO010000171.1 GCA_017416665.1 Oscillospiraceae bacterium | reverse complement strand
ACTGGTCTTTTTTTAAATTCACCCATCTTAAATCCGCATCCGATGGAGTTTTTCGCCTTCTGCGGACGGCGACGATTGGCTCTGCCCCTCGACCCCGAAAGCCTTTGAAAAGGCTTGACCGAAACTTTTAATTCGTTTGTTAGTTTAACTGTAATTAATAAATAAAGCACGACCGTTTTGCTTTTATTATCTTTTCGTGCTTAAAGTAACAAATTCAGTTAAAGTATAAGCGAAATTAAAAGTTTTTTGGTTCTTTTTTTCAAAAAAGAACAGACTTTTTAGATAAACTATAGGAACTGTAAAAACAGTTCCTTAAAATAAATCTGTAATTTTTAAAGAGTAACCTCAGTCTCACATCTGCTTGGTCGTGTCATCAGCTTTGTAAGAGCGTCCTTGACATTCTCACCTTCAAACAGAACCTTACTGAGCTGTTCTGTAATCGGCATTGAAACCTCCATACGCTTTGCCAGTGCAAGAGCAATCTGACAACAGTTATAGCCTTCTACAGTACCCACAAGCTTTACAGCCTCCTCTGGCTTTACGCCCTGTCCGATGAGCATACCTGCACGTCTGTTACGGCTGTGCATACTTGTACATGTAACAATCAAATCGCCGATACCCGTAAGACCTGCAAATGTTGCGTAATTTGCACCCATGGAAATACCAAGTCTTGCAATCTCACTTAAACCTCTTGTCATAAGAGCCGCTTTTGTGTTGTCGCCATATTTAAGACCATCGCAAATACCTGCACAGAGAGCAATAATATTTTTCAATGCACCGCCCAGTTCACAGCCTACAACATCATTGTTTATATAAATTCTGAAAACGTTACTGCTCATAATTTCCTGAATAAACGCCGCTGCTTCAATGTTTTCAGATGCCGCAACAACTGTTGTCGGGATACCGAGTGCAACCTCCTCAGCGTGCGACGGTCCGGAAAGGATAACAAGCGGAGCCTGCGGTGCTTCTTCACAGATAACCTCGCTGATAAGCTTGAGTGACTTGTTTTCAAGACCCTTACTTGTATTGACAATAATCATGTTTTCTGTAATATACGGCGATGCTTTCTTTATAACATCTCTTACAAACGGCGAAGGAATACCCAGTAAAACTATATCACTGCCTGTAATACATGAAATGTCACTTTCAAGTTTTATTTCAGACGGAATTTTTACACCGGGCAGTTTTGCACGGTGTTCACCGTCCTTTTTTATTGTCTGTAGTTCTTCTTCAAATGCCGACCAGACTGTTACTTCATGCCCGAGTCTGAAAAGCATTACAGCAAGACTCATTCCAAAACCACCTGAGCCTAAAATTGTAATTTTTGACATAGCTATTCCTCCTTTTTTCCACCGAATGAAAATCTGTTTTCGTTACCGTTTTTAAGTCGTTGAATGTTGCTTTTGTGCATAAATATTACAATAAAGCAAATCGGCAATACCAGAACTGTATATAAAAGTGAAAGCTTTGCCGATTGTTCATTTAAAAAGTAATGAAGCAGGAACGTCGCAGGCGGACAACATGCTGTTGCGATTATTGAGGATAGTGAAACGTACTTGCTCAGTGTCAGTATAACAGCAAAAATCAGTATCAGGATACCGAATAAAATCGGATCAATAACCACAAATACCGAAACTCCGACAAGTACACCCTTACCGCCTTTAAATCGGTAGTATATTGGGAAAATATGTCCGAGTACAGCCGCAAGTCCTGCAATATAACCTATGAAGTGCACATCATTTGCAGGACCCAGTCCCACTCCCATGAGCGAACAGATAAGCCTGCAAATCAGTACAGCAACTATCCCCTTGAGAAGATCACCGAGAAGTGTAAAGAGTGCCGGCAGTTTTCCGAAGCATCGGAGGGTATTTGTAAGACCTGCATTACCACTTCCGAAATCACGGATGTCCTTACCTT
>JAFQBO010000170.1 GCA_017416665.1 Oscillospiraceae bacterium | reverse complement strand
CTTACTTTGGTCATACTCAAGTTTGCCTGCCGATTTAATTGGCACGAAATGTTAATTTTAGGTTTTTCAACAAAATAAATCCCACCGCAAAAGCAGTGGGATTTATTTTAATTCAGTAAGTCTTACTTGATAACTCTTACCTTGATAATGCCTTCAACAGCCGCCATCTTTTCAGCAACAGCGTCTGTAACATCGCCTGCAACATCGATCATTGTGTAAGCATAATCTTTCTTACTTGCATTTACCATGTTGTCAATGTTAAGACCTGCATCACCGCAAGCTGTAGTAATCTGAGCGATAACGTTAGGAATGTTCTTGTGAAGGATACAAACCTTTGTGCCTGTAGCGTTCATCATAGCGTTAGGGAAGTTTACACTGTTCTTGATGTTACCATTTTCAATGTAGTCCATAAGCTCATCAGCCGCCATAACTGCACAGTTGTCTTCACTTTCAGGAGTTGATGCACCGAGGTGTGGGAGAACAATAACGTCTTCAACACCGAGAACAACATCATCAGCAAAGTCTGTAACATACTTTGCAACCTTACCGTCAGCAATAGCCTTTACGATAGATTCACTGTTAATAAGTTCACCACGGGCAAGGTTAATGATGCGAACGCCGTCCTTCATCATATTAAACTGTTCCTTGTCGATCATGTTCTTGTTGTCAGCTGTATATGGAACGTGAAGTGTGATATAATCACTTTCAGTATAAATATCGTTAATATCTGTTGTAACCTTAACCTTTCTGCTGAGGTTGATAGCACCGTTTACAGAGAGATATGGGTCATAACCGATTACCTTCATACCGAGTGAAACTGCCGCATTTGCAATTTTACCGCCGATAGCACCGAGACCGATGATACCGAGTGTCTTGCCATAGATTTCAGGGCCTGCAAACTTTGCCTTACCGCCTTCAACTGTCTTAGGAGCGTCAGGTGTACCCTTGAGTGAAGCTGCCCATGCAGCTGCTTCTGTAATCTTTCTTGAAGCAAGAAGAAGTGCACAGATTGCGAGTTCCTTTACAGCGTTTGCGTTTGCACCAGGAGTGTTGAAAACTACTATACCCTGTTCAGCACACTTGTCAACAGGAATGTTGTTTACGCCTGCACCGGCTCTTGCAATAGCGAGAAGGTTTGGTTCAAATTCCATGTCGTGCATTTTTGCTGAACGAACCATGATTGCGTCTGGGCTTGTAACATCTTCGCCTACAGTGTAGTTTGCAGTATCAAATCTGCATGTACCGATTGCAGCAATTTTGTTTAATGTCTGAATATTGTACATTGTCATTACCTCTTTCTATATTTTTATATGGGAATATGGGCGAAGATCCGCCCATATATAAGAATTTGTTCCCATAGAATATAACGCTTGTATTTTTATCAAATTTTGTGATTACTGCGTTAAAAAATCTTGCCGTACGTTAAGTACACCTGCGATTTTTTGCCTTGTACTCACAGAAATTGTGATAAAAATTCAAACATCATCTCTATGAGAACAGGTTCTGAAATCAAGTAATAAATCTTATAACTACCAGCAAAACAACTATAATTGCAGAAAGTACCAGTAAAATCTTTGCTCTTACCTTGTTTCGTGCTTTTATGCGTTCACGCCAGTCGTCATGCTGTAACGTTTCAATCGTAGTTACGAGTCTTAAAAAGCTTTTAAGCATTTTCAGCTTCGAACTTCTTCATGAAGTCAACGAGCTTTTCAACACCTTCGATTGGCATAGCGTTGTAGATAGATGCTCTCATACCGCCAACAGATCTGTGACCCTTGAGGTTTTCAAAGCCGGCAGCCTTAGCTTCCTTAACGAACTTAGCGTCGAGTTCTTCGTTACCTGTAACGAATGGTACATTCATAAGTGAACGATCCTTCTTTTCAACAGTACCCTTGAAGAGCTTGCTACTGTCGAGGAAATCATAAAGAATAGCAGCCTTCTTTTCGTTGTGAGCCTTCATAGCTTCAAGACCGCCCATATTCTTGATCCACTTGAATACCTTACCGCAGATGTAGATACCGTAGCAAGGAGGTGTATTGTAAAGGCTGTCGTTGTCAGCCTGTGTCTTCCACTTGAGCATTGTAGGTGTGCCTGCGAGAACGTCATCTCTGATGAGGTCTTCACGGATAATAGCAATTACAACACCTGCAGGGCCAACGTTCTTCTGAACACCGCCGTAGATTACGCCGTACTTTGTAACGTCAACAGGTTCGGAAAGGAAGCAGGAGGAAACGTCAGCAACGAGATCCTTGCCCTTTGTGTTAGGGAGCTCCCAGAACTTTGTGCCGTAGATTGTGTTGTTTTCGCAGAT
>JAFQBO010000169.1 GCA_017416665.1 Oscillospiraceae bacterium | reverse complement strand
TCAGTCCTTTGAAAAATGAAATCTACCGCTGTGAAGAAAAGCTTGACGTAAATCAGTGCAAGATGGTTATGGCATTCAAGACTGACTCAACAGACAAATACGCCGTAAAGCTTATGAACACCATCTTCGGCGGTACTCCTTTCTCAAAGTTGTTTTTAAACGTAAGAGAAAAGCTCAGTCTCTGCTACTACTGTGCCGCAAACTACAACGGTCTCAAAGGCAGCATTTTTGTTGACTGCGGTATCGAAGAGGAAAATATCGAAAAGGCAGAAAAGGAAATCCTGAATCAGCTTGAGGATATGAAAAACGGTAATTTCTCTCAGGAGGATATCGACAACTCAATTCTCAGTATCGCAAACTCCCTCAAGAGTATCGGTGACACGACATCATCATACATTAACTGGTACTACAGCTGTTTCATTCAGGACGAAAACATTACTCCTGAACAGTCACTGGAAAAATACAAAGCTGTGACAAAACAGCAGCTTATTGATGCGGCAAATTCACTGAAACTCGATACCGTCTACGTTATGAAAGGAGAAAATTAATGGAAATACAGGAAATCTACTGCTCCCAGACAGGTGACAAATGCAACTATATAAAACACTCCTCCGGACTTGATATTTACATCTGCGAAATGAACGGTTTCAGTACGACAGAAGCTCTTTTCGGTACAAAATACGGCTCTATCAACACCATGTTCAAGACAAAGGACGATGCCGACTACACAACTGTTCCTGAAGGTATCGCACATTTTCTCGAACACAAGCTGTTTGAAAACGAATACTGCGACGCTTTTGCACTTTACGCAAAAACAGGTGCAAACGCCAACGCATACACATCATTCGACAGAACATGCTACCTCTACAGCTGTTCCGACAACTACCTTGAATCTCTGAAAATCCTGCTCGGCTTTGTACAGAATCCATACTTCACACAGGAAACTGTCGACAAGGAACAGGGCATTATCGGACAGGAAATCAAAATGACAAACGACAATCCGGGCTGGAGAGTACTTTTCAACATGCTCCGCTGTATGTACCACAATCACCCTGTAAAAATCGACATAGCAGGTACTGTTGAAAGTATCGCACAGATTGATGCCGAGCTTCTCTACAAGTGCTACAACACCTTCTACAATCTCCACAACATGGTACTTGTCCTCGCAGGAAACGTAAACACAAACGACGTCCTTGCGGTTGCAGACGAACTTCTCAAGCCGTGTGAAAACACTGAACTTGAAACGGTATTCCCTGATGAACCGTACGAAATCGTAGAAAGCGAATTTTCCGAACATCTGCCTGTAGGCTCGCCTATTTTCAACATCGGTATCAAGTGCAGTCCGCTTTCGGGTTACGAACGTCTCAAGGCAAACATGGAGTGCTACATCGCAGGAAGTATCCTCTCCGACCCGTCCTCACAGCTCTACAAAAAGCTGATTGAACAGGAACTTATAAACTCAACCTTCGGCTATGAAGTATTTGAGGGCGACGGCTTCTTTACCCTTATTTTCAGCGGTGAGTCATCAGATCCGAAAAAGGTTCGTGACATGCTTATCGAAGAAATCGAACGTGTGAAGAAAGAGGGTCTTGACAGAAAACTCTATGACAGCATCAAGAAGTCAGGCTACGGCGAAATGATTATGGACAGCAACAATGTTGAGGCTGTTGCATCAAATCTCATTTCCGCCTACATGTCAGACACTCAGCCTTATGACCAGATAAAAATTCTCTCTGAAATGACATACGAAGACGTACAGAATGCACTCGTTGAAAGATTTGACACGAAAAATCTTGTGCTTTCGGTTATTGAGTAAGGGAGGAATTTTATGAAACCACTTGGCGTACTTGAGGAAAATCAGGTCGTATTCCCGAGGCTCGGTCTTGAATTTGAAATCTCAGACACGGCTTTTACCGTTTTTGGTCTTGAAATAAAATGGTATGGGATTTTCATTACAATAGGTCTTCTGCTCGCCATGATTTATGCTTTCAAAAACATGAAAAGCTACGGCATAGATCCCGATCGTGCCATTGATGTCATCATAGGCGGTGTTATCGGCGGTATTGTCGGAGCAAGAGCCTATTACGTATTCCTCAACTGGGACAGCTACTCAGGTGACTTTTTCTCAATGTTCAATCTCCGTAACGGCGGACTAGCCGTTTACGGCGGTATTATCGGTGCGGTAC
>JAFQBO010000168.1 GCA_017416665.1 Oscillospiraceae bacterium | reverse complement strand
CTTTCTTTCCGTTTTTCTTTTGCTTTTCATGGGAGACAGTCTGAGTTTGCTATCTGCATGCAATTTTTTCTTTTGTTTCTTTTCTTTGTCCTCAAAGAAAAGAAATGCACTTCTTTTGGTACTTTTCTTGTGCAAGCAAGAAAAGTACAGAACAATTAGAATGCTAAATATAAATTTATCTTATGATAACACATCGTATGTTAATTATCTTTCCTCTTAAACTACGCTCGAAAATGTCCTACCGAGTACAAAATCGCTCTCAGGAGATAAAAATTATATTTTCACAAATCATATTTTCAAAATCCAATGAATATAATTTTACTATCAACCCATATTAGAAAGTGTGAGGCAGGATGCGTAAACGTAGAAAAAGATACAGGATAAGAAAAAAAGTTATACTTCTGACAGCCGTTCTAATGGCGGTAACATTTGCAGGATATAAAATCGTTCCGCAGATAACCCGTGCGGTATTCATTTTCAGCGGTGGAATTGATTTTTCATCAGATCCCGAAAACTACACAGGCGAAAGCAACTACGATTTTTTTGGTATTTCAGAGGACTTTGACTTCAGAAACAGTGAGTCACCCGAAGAAAGCGAAGCGGAGGCTGTTTCGGTTTCAGTCGATCCGGGTGCAAAGCCTTATCCGGAAGAATGGAACGAAGGCAGTGGTCAGGTTACAGCGGAAACGTTTGAACGGTATACAGGTGATAAATATATAGGTCTTGAAAAGGGCGGTCAGGTAAAAAACGAAACATCTGTTTTAAACTCTGCTCTTATAGAGGAAAGCCGTCTGAAACCTGAATTTACCATCAGTAAGGACGGTACACCTCAGGTTCTCATCATGCACACCCACACAACAGAAAGCTTTGAACCATATGAACGTGACAATTTTGACAGTTCCTTCAACTACCGTACAACAGATCCTTCAAAAAATGTCGTTATGATTGGTGACAGAATTACTGAAGAGCTTGAAAACGCCGGTTTTGGTGTTATTCACGATACGACCATACACGATTTTCCGTCATATAACGGTTCATATGAAAGGAGTGCGGAAACTGTAAAAAAGATACTCAAAGAAAACCCGACAATAAAAATCGTACTTGACATTCACAGGGATGCTATTGGCTCATCTGAAAGCATTCTTCAGCCTACAGTGAAAATCAAGGGAAAAAAGGCGGCACAGGTTATGATTATATCCGGCTGTGACGATGGTACTTTCGATATGCCCGATTATATGAAAAATTTTCGTTTCGCCTCAATGCTACAGCAACAGCTTTCTTCTGATTATCCGGGACTTACACGTCCGATACTTTTTGATTACAGAAAGTACAATCAGGATCTTACAACGGGAAGTCTGCTTATCGAAGTCGGAAGTCACGGAAATACACTCGAACAGGTAAGTTATTCGGGTGAACTTATAGGAAAATCACTTGTAAAGGCATTAAAAAAACTGGAGGAATAAAAATGGAAAGAAAAAGAAAAATACGACGTGCGTCGATACTTATAATGTCCGTTTATATTTTTGTGAACATTTTTGTTTTCGGACTTATGAAGGCGTACATGAACACAAACAACATTATAAGCAAAAATCGTCTTGTAATGGCATCCGTAACCGAAACTGAAAACAGAACAAATATAGAAATACTGGGCAAAAGCTTTGAAATTAATACTCAGGACAATATAAAAAAATTTTCACAGCTTGCAGTCTACGCTCTTATGAACGACAAAGCCAGGGTATGTACTGATATAATCTTAAATGCTGTTTCATATCTGCCTGAAATTTAGAACCTGTCTTCACAATCGTATACACTTATCTTTTT
>JAFQBO010000167.1 GCA_017416665.1 Oscillospiraceae bacterium | reverse complement strand
TCTGGACACCTGCCACTTTTGAAAAAGTGGACAAAACTTTTAAATTTGTTATAGAATATTTTCTATTGCCTGTGGCAGCTGAGAAATATCTGAAATAAGAGTTGTTGCCCTGTCAAGCTCATTCGGTTCACAATAGCCGTATGTACAGCCTACTGATTTGAGATTGTGCACAAGAGCTGTTTCAAGGTCAAAAATTCTGTCACCTACTATTATATATTCGCCATCATACTGCTGTTTTATACTTTTAAAAATCTCAGGTTTTGGAAGATAATCAAAATCCTGTGAACAGAAAAAATCCGTATAGAACCTGTCAAGGTTATGGCACTTTCTGTGAAGCTCCATATAGTTTCTTGCACAGTTGCTGAGGAAAAACAGCTTGTGCCCGTTGTCTTTAAGTGCCTGCAAGGCTTTTTCAGCACCATCATACAAAACAGATTTACCGTTTTTTGTAAGAGACTTCATTTCCTCATACACAATAGCTGTAACTTTATCCTGTACATCACCATCAAGCTCAGGTGCAAATTTTTCCCACATTGCTTTTGGCGAGTAACCAAGATAACTGATAACTTCTTCGTCTGAATAATGCTTGAATGTCATATAATTATTGTCAACAAGATACTTATGTCCCACACGGAAAGCAGGAACATAGATTTTTGCACAATCATGAATTGTGCCGTCAAAGTCGAGAATAATATTTGCCATTACTTTTCAATCTCCCTTATAAGATTTACCATTTCTATTGCGCCAAGTGCACAGTCATAGCCCTTGTTTCCTGCCTTAGAGCCTGCACGTTCAATAGCCTGCTCAATATTTTCAGTTGTAATAACACCGAACATAACAGGAATATCTGCGTTTAATGATACAGATGCAATACCCTTTGAAACTTCACTGCACACATAGTCATAGTGAGTTGTTGAACCTCTGATAACTGCACCTACACAGATTACAGCATCATACTTACCGCATCCGGCCATTTTTTTAGCAATAAGCGGTATTTCAAACGCACCCGGTACCCACGCAACGTCTACGTCTTCTTCATTTACACCATGTCTTTTAAGACCATCAAGAGCACCGCCTACAAGCTTTGAAACGATGAACTCGTTAAATCTTGCGGCAACAATGCCGACTCTGATATTATTCTGTGATACTACATTTCCTTCAAAAACTTTCATTTCTTTTCTCCTTATATATTAATCATAATTTAAAATATGTCCCATTTTCTTCTGCTTTGTTTTAAGATAAAACTCATCATAAATTGTAGCTTCCATCTGAATAGGAACACGTTCTTTTATTTCAATGCCGAAATCTGAAAGACCTTCGATTTTAAGCGGATTGTTTGTAAGCAGTCTGAGAGACTTAACACCAAGATCACGCAGAATCTGTGCACCGATGTAGTATTCTCTCAAATCCTCATCAAAGCCCAGGGCAAGATTTGCCTCAACAGTATCCATGCCCTGATCCTGAAGTGCATAGGCTTTAAGCTTGTTTATAAGACCTATACCTCTGCCCTCCTGACGAAGATAGAGTAAAATACCTCTGCCTTCCTGCTCAATCTGTGTCATAGCCGCCGCAAACTGCTGTCCGCAGTCACATTTTACTGAACCAAAAGCATCGCCGGTAAGACATTCAGAATGAACACGGCATAAAACATCTTTACCATCACCTATATCACCCTTTACGAGTGCCACATGATGTTCACCGTTTAACAGATTCATATAGCCATGTGCTTTGAAAACGCCGTATTTTGTAGGCATATTTGTAACTGCCGCAACTTCCACAAGCTTGTCATGAACCTTTCTGTACTGCTGAATGGCTTTTATGGTAATGAATTTAAGACCGAACTTTTCAGCCATTTCCATAAGTTCAGGAGTTCGCATCATAGTACCGTCTTCACGCATGATTTCACAGCACAAACCACAAGGTTTCAGACCTGCAAGCTTCATCAGATCAACAGTAGCTTCTGTATGACCGTTTCTTTCAAGCACACCGTTTTTCTTCGCAAGCAACGGAAACATATGTCCCGGACGGCGGAAATCTTCAGGTTTTGCGTTATCATCAACACATTTCATTGCTGTTACCGAACGTTCAGCCGCTGAAATACCTGTTGTCGTATCAACATGGTCAATAGAAACAGTAAACGCTGTTTCATGATTATCCGTATTATCATCAACCATCTGAGGCAGACGCAGTTTTCTGATATACTCATAGCTCATCGGCATACAGATAAGACCTTTTCCGTGAATTGCCATAAAATTAATATTTTCTGTAGTTGCAAATTCAGCGGCACAGATAAAGTCGCCTTCATTTTCACGGTCTTCATCATCTGTTACAAGAATAAGCTTTCCCTGTCTTAAATCTTCAAGAGCTTCTTCAACTGTATTAAATTCAAACATTATGTCATCCTCCTTTAAAGAAATCCGTTTTGTGCCAGAAAATCCGTAGTTATATTGCTTTTGGATGTTGTTTTCTGACAGCCACCCAAAAGCCTTTCGACATATTTGCCGATTATATCATTTTCGAGGTTTACTTCATCTCCGACAGTTTTTTCGGAAAGAATTGTTTCCTGTGCCGTATGCGGAATAATTGACACACTGAAATCCGTATCGGTCAGTTTTGCAACAGTAAGACTGATGCCGTCTATTGCCACAGAGCCTTTTTCTATTATATATTTCATAATATTTTGCGGAGCTGATATTGTGTACCACACCGCATTGTCGTCCTTCTGAACATAAGATATAATTCCTGTACCATCAACATGTCCTGCAACAATATGTCCGCCGAAACGCCCCTGTGCGGACATTGCACGTTCAAGATTTACATGTGATTTGGGTTTAAGCTGTGAAAGTGAAGTACGGGAAAAAGTCTCGTTCATTACATCAGCCGTAAAAGTATCGCCTGAAATCACTGATGCTGTAAGACAGACACCGTTTACCGCAACACTGTCACCAAGCTTTAAATCAGTAAAGATCTTTTCAGCCTTTATTGTAATTTTCGCCTGCTGAGAATTCCTGACAATGGAAACAACCGTGCCTATTTCTTCTATTATTCCCGTAAACATCTACAAAACCTCACATTCGATTAAAATATCCTCACCGATTGCCGTCATTTCGACACTGCCAAGCTTTACAGCACTGTCAGGAGAATCAAAACCAATTCCGCCCACAGGTGACGGAGCTGTTTTTCCGCCAAGTATTTTCGGGGAAATATATATCTGTACACGATTTACAATACCCGAATTCAATGCACTAAAATTAAGTTCTCCGCCACCCTCAAGCAGAACACTGTCAATTTTTCTTTCACGCAGGGTTTCCATAAGTTCCTTTAAATTGACATGCCCGTCATCGGAAAAGGTATAGATTACTTCCGCTCCTGCTTTTTGAACAGTAGCAACTTTTGCAACTTCTGCTTTATTGGAGCATGCTATGATTGTAGGAATTTCCTTGGCTGTCTTCATAATATTACAGTCAAGAGGAATACGGAGTCTGCTGTCACAGATTATACGGATCGGATTGCGTCCGTTTTCAATACGGCATGTAAGCATAGGATCGTCCTTGAGAACAGTATTTATACCGACCATGATGCCTGCATAGCGAAGTCTGTCCCTGTGAACGTTAAGGCGTGATTTTTCACCCGAAATCCACTTGGATTTGCCTGTATATGAGGCAATTTTGCCGTCAGCTGTCATTGCATACTTCATAACCACATAAGGCGTACTTTTGACTATATAGTGAAAAAACGGTCTGTTAAGGCGATCACATTCATCTTTTAAAACACCTGTCACAACTTCAATGCCGTTTTCACGAAGTTTTTTTATGCCGTCACCTGCCACAAGCGGATTTGGATCATCAGAGCCTATGTAAACCTTTTTTATACCACTTTCAATAATAGCCTGAGTACATGGCGGTGTCTTGCCGTGATGACAGCAAGGCTCAAGAGTTACATAAATTTCAGCACCGTTCATATCCTCTTTACAGTTTAGTATTGCATTTCGTTCAGCGTGAAATTCGCCGTATTTATGGTGATAATCCTTTGATATTATCTCACCGTTTTTAACTATAACCGCACCAACCATAGGATTCGGATTTGCAAAACCCATACCCTTTTTTGCTTCCTCAAGAGCAATTTTCATATATTCTTCAGCGGTCATTTGAACACTTCCTTTTTAATGCGAATTTGTATTGCAGCCATATAATAAAGTCAGAAATTAAAAATATGACAGCAGGTATAACAGTAAAATTAATTATCAGTCCTCCGGCAAATCCTGGAAGAAGCTGTAAATTGTCAAATTTATAATCGTAAACAGCAAAAGCTGTCATAATTGCAGTAATAAAAGTATTTGTTAATGCGAAAATTTTGAAAAATGAGAGTTTAACAAATTTACTCTTTAGTATTACAGATATGAAAACCGTAATAAATCCCAAAGTGAAAAAGCCGATAGTTGAAAACAGAAACAACCCTGTTGAATTTGATAATATCAGATTTTTCAAAGCTGAAAAGCTTAAATGAACTATAAAAGCAAGAAATAATACTTTTATCGGAGCAGGAAGCTGTTTTTGACAAATATTTTCAGTTTTCATTTACTTTCTTCCTTTTCTGTTTGATTTTTTTATTCAGCCATATAATAAGGTTTGAAATTAAAAATATAAAATCAATATTTTCTCCATTTATAAACAAAACCCCGTTTAATTAAACGGGGCGTAAATTTTATAAATACATTTACAATGCTTTCTCTCATCCAGACTTTTACTGTCGGTCACGGAATTTCACCGTATCATGCTGTTTTTCAACAGCTTGCAGACTTTACTGCCGGTAGGGATTTTCGCCCTGCCCCGAAAACACTATGTAAAGTATAGCACAATATATACAATGTGTCAATAGGGAAAATGTGGCATAAAATAAATGTTTTTTATTTCTATACTTTCTTTGCTTGTACAAAGAAAGTATCAAAGAAATACATAAACTTTTTTCTTTTCTTCGAATAGAAAAAAGTTTAATCAAAAAAGAAAAAATCAACTGCGTATCGCTAATAAACTTAAACTGTCGCCCATGAAAAGCATAAGAAAAACGGAAAGAAAGTAACATCATAATTGATAATTAATTTGAAACACAATGCTCCCATATTTTATAAGAGGGCAGTCTTTTCTTGAACAGATAGAAAGTTGTCTTGCCTGCACATAAAAGATTCTTGCCAAAGGAATGAGTTTGCGGTACATGTCAAGGCATAAAATTGCTGTAGAAAGTCTGGCTGCAAGCCTGAGCCACACTTTTTCTTTTTTGGGTCAAGACTTTTTTCTTTTACTTGCTAAAAGAAAAAAGGGTTGTGCATTCTTTTGTTACTTTTCTTGTGCAAGCAAGAAAAGTAATGAAATATTATGCTTTATTCAACGCATAATTCCCCACTATTTCCATCAATTCCTGTTCCGACTCAGCCTCACCCGAATACGGGTATGTAGAAATACGTTTTTCAAAGGCAGTTTTTATTTTTTCAGCTTTTTCTGTATCCTTTTCACAAATCAAAGCGTATGCATATTCAGTACGCATAACCGACGGAAAAGTTTTCATGGACTTCATAAACTTTTTCTGCTTTTTATCCATAAGCTCAACAGCATCATCTGTATTACCGCTGATAAGCTTACAATAAATCATGTCGCATATAAGAAGCTGACGATGGAGTCCTATAATTGCTGCATCTGATTCAAGAAGTTCTGTCATAGTTTTATCCGCATTTTCAAAGTCATGATTATCCATCATTCTGTTACAGCAGAAAACACCGATTGTTGCAACCATATTGTTATTCATATCTTCATATGACGGATATTCAAACCATTTTTCAGAAATATCCTTTAATCTCATGCCATCAGACTGTAATTGATTTATTTTCAGTTGTAGCCAGAAAGCATATCTTGAGTTTTTGTTTCGCATAATAGAAATTGTATTGTAGCCATCGTTATTCACACCGTTCATAGAAAGCGGTATACCATTTGTAATCACAGTAATAAAACCAATAGCAGTGAAGGTTGACATAATAACTGAAATGTAAGATACCTCACGGAACAGCAGATAAAACAGTAAAAACACAAGCGAAACAATAATGTTCATAAAGATTCCGCCCAGATTGTAAATTGCGACAGGAAATTTGCCGTCTTTCATATCCGGCGGTGACAAAAGACATTGTCCGGCTGTTCCGGCAATAGAAAGCTTTTTGAATTTAATCTTATCTTTTTCTTTAATCCATGTAAAGTTCATGATTCTGAACGAACAGAATTTATAGCCCGTAAGCAGACCAAACACAAGATGCCCTGCCTCATGAATTATTATATGAATATAAATGGCAAAAACCACAGACACGAACATAACAATTAATTCACAAAGATTTATCTGTTCGATCAGGAATTCCGATAATATAACACCAAACACTGCACCTATTACCACAGATATTATCATAGAAAAAATCTGATAAAAGGAAGTCTTTTTCTTTTGTTTCTTCATTGTCAAGTCTCCTTTTGCTTACAAAATATTGAAAGCCGTATAAAATAAAAAAATCCTAAGACTTTGTCTTAGGATTCACAGCACGCCAAGAATATTTCCCTGACGAATAATGGAGCGGAATACGAGGCTCGAACTCGCTACCTCCACCTTGGCAAGGTGGCGCTCTACCAGATGAGCTAATTCCGCATGTTACAGAGAATGTTTCCATTCTCTGTGGTGCCTCCGGTCGGAATCGAACCAACGACACGGGGATTTTCAGTCCCCTGCTCTACCGACTGAGCTACAGAGGCATTTGCCAAATGGCGACCTGAATGGGACTCGAACCCACGACCTCCGCCGTGACAGGGCGGCGTTCTAACCAGCTGAACTACCAGGCCATATGTGGTGGGAACAATAGGGCTCGAACCTATGACCCTCTGCTTGTAAGGCAGATGCTCTCCCAGCTGAGCTATGCTCCCACATCAGCTACCCTGAGCTTTTCGAAGTTTTTTCGTTTCCCTCAGGCGACTATTACATTATACGCTATTTCCCGAAAAAAGTCAATAGCTTTTTTGAAAAAAATTCAAGTTTGTACAAATCGCACAAGTGATTATACTTGTTATCACCATTGCATTGTGCATCAGTTATAAGAATTCTCGCCATTTCTGCCAAAAAGTCTTATAACTTCTATTTTCAGACCGCCATATTCTTTTGATTTAAGTTCAGGATCTTTTGAAACAATTTCCTGAGCAATTTGTTTTGTAAGGCTCATCATTTCCATATCAGCAGCTATATCTGCAATTTTAAGCGGAGGCAGACCATGCTGACGACTTCCGAAAAAATCTCCCGGACCTCTGAGTTTCAAATCTTCTTCAGAAATCTTAAAGCCGTCCGAAGTATTGCTCATAATCTTCATTCTTTTTATGCAGTCTTCACCTTTATTATCGGTCACAAGAATACAATGACTTTGTTTGTTACCTCTGCCTACACGTCCACGCAGCTGATGGAGCTGTGAAAGTCCGAATCTTTCAGCATTTTCGATAAGCATAACAGACGCATTCGGAACATCAACACCTACTTCAACTACTGTTGTACATACAAGTACTTCAATTTCTCTGTTCTTGAATTTATCCATTATTTCATTTTTTTCATTTGCCTTCATTTTACCATGCAGCAAACCTACTTCATAATCAGCAAACTGATTTTTTCTTATATTATCAGCATATGACTTTACTGCCTGTAAATCCGATTCACTGTCTTCAATCATCGGACACACAATATAAGCCTGACTGCCGTCATCAATTTCTTTTTTGAGAAAATTATATGCTCTTTCACGAAGTTTTCCTGTTACCGCATATGTTTTTACAGGCTGTCTGCCCTTTGGCATTTCGTCAATCACGGAAATATCGAGATCTCCGTAAATAATCAGAGCCAGAGTTCTCGGAATAGGCGTTGCGGACATTACAAGCCTGTGAGGACTGTCACCTTTATCGGCAAGAGCAGCTCTTTGTGCCACACCAAAACGATGCTGTTCGTCAGTAATAACAAGTCCGAGTTTCAAAAAGCTGACATCTTTCTGTATTATTGCATGTGTTCCTGCAACAACCGATACTTCACCGCTCATAAGTTTTTCTTTTGCTTCACGTTTCTGCTTTGCGGTCATCGAACCTGTAAGAAGTACAACATTCACTCCCAGCGGCTCAAGAAAGCCTTTCAGAGTATGATAATGCTGAACGGCAAGTATTTCTGTTGGTGCCATCACAGCCGACTGACAACCATTTTTATGCACATAATAGCACGCCGCCGCCGCAACAGCAGTTTTACCACTTCCTACATCACCCTGCAAAAGTCTGTTCATCGGATATGGTTTTGTCAGATCATCTGTAATTTCCGTCACACAGCGTTTCTGAGCATTTGTCATTTCAAACGGCATAGCATCAAAGAAGTCAGTTATATCTGTATCAGGCATAACAAGGGTTGTTTTTTCACGGGTACGCTTTTTAAGTGTAAGCAATCCGAGCTGTAAAATAAGAAGTTCATCAAAAGCAAGTCTTTTTCTTGCATTTTCTGCCTCGTCAATATTTTTCGGAAAATGTATGCTTGAAAGTGCGTGTGGAAGTGACATCAGATTATTTTCAATTAAAATGTTTGTCGGCATACTGTCAAAGGGATTGTTTTCGAGAGTAAACACAGCCTCACGCATATTTGTAAGAATTGCACCGGAAGTAAGACCGGTTGTAAGCGGATAAACCGGTTGCAGAGGATTGGCATTTGCCCTGATAATACGTGGAGAGCTTATTTCACGCCTTAAAGGAGTACCGGAAATCTTACCATAAAAGCAGTATTCTTCACCCTCTTTTAAGGCACGGAAACCATATACGTTATTGTATATTACAACAATAAAATCGTATGTACCATCTGTTGCCACAGCTTTAAAAATACTCAGACCCTTACGGATTCTCTGCTCAGGCATTTTCTTCACTATTGTACCACGCAACACGGCAGTTGTATCATTCTGTGCCTCAGGAGGTGACACCGGACAGGAGTAGTCAATATAATTTCTCGGCAGATGATACAGCAGGTCATAGACTGTCTTAACTCCCAGCTTTTCATAATACTGCGATTTCTTCTCCCCTACTCCCTTTAAATAACGAATGTCTTTAAATAATCCTTCCATAATTTCACCACCTTTTCTGCTTTTCTCTCTTCTTTCTTGAAAGAAAGAAGCAAAGAACTTTATATTTCGCTTTTACTTTTACTGAATTTGTTGCTTTAAGCTCGAAATGATAATAAACGCTAAATCATTTTCTTTTCAACTTTAAAATAACAGAAACTATAATAAACACTACACTAACTATAATCAAGATCGGGCTTAAAAAAGGTAAAAAATCGCCTTTACCTGCAAGGAAAATAAACGTCGGTGTATCTGCACCACCGATAATCGCTGTATTTTCATTATGTAATCTCATATAAATACACCCTGCTGTTCCAATAATTAAAAATAAAATTCCCAATATAATAAAGATAGTTCTGACTTTTTTCATGTATATCTCCCGAAACTATTTTTTATTCTGTTTCATATTTTTCGTTGACTTTGCAATTATGATGCCCACAAATGCTCCAAGCAATATCATCACAAGCCTGCCTATAAAAAATCCTGCCGTCATATTTACGGTAACAGATAATCCGATCCAGCACACTATTGATAAAATTATAGCCAGAACGGGACGGATTTTCTTCAATGTAAACAATACGCTTAAAATACCGCATACAACACCTATACAAAACATTACAGCTGATATCACCAATAATATTCCGATTGCATCTGCCATGTCATTTCCTCCGGAAAATCTTATTTTATATAATTATATCAGTTTAACTTTTTAATGTCAAATAAAATATGCGTATTAAAATCAACGGGCGACCAGTGGACGCCCCTACCTGTAAATAAAACATTTGAACAATTAGTAGGGGCGAGCATTGCTCGCCCGTTATATATTTATTTCGTTCAGATTATTCTACTGAAATAATATAGTAATACACAGGCTGACCGCCGTTTACAAGCATAATTTCAACCTTGTCACCGAACTTACTTTCAAGCATCTGACTGAGTTCAGTTGCCTGCTCATCGGAAGTATCCTCGCCGTAAATTACAGTAATGAAACTGCTGTCACTGTGCATCATCTTCTTTGTAAGCTTATAAGCCTCCTTGTTAATGTCTTTTTCTGCATGCATAAGCTTACCATTATTAAAGCTTAAAATCTCACCTTTTTTGATATGATGACCTTCGTATTCAGAATCTCTTGCCGCAAAAGTCACCTGTCCTGTGGAAACACGTTCAATCGCCTTTGTCATTTCCATACGGTTATCGGAAAATTCTGCTTCTTCGTCAAACGCCATAAGGGCAGAAATTCCCTGAGGAATGGTTCTTGTCGGAAGAACGCACACTTTTCTGTCGGCAAGCTTTACAGTCTGTTCAGCCGCCATAATAATATTTTTATTGTTAGGAAGTACGAAAACAGTATTTGCAGGAGTTGAGTGTATCGCCTTTAAAATATCATCTGTAGACGGATTCATAGTCTGACCGCCTCTGATAATGCAGTCTGCACCTAAATCCTTAAACATTTCCTCTACGCCGTTACCTGCCGCAACAGCTACAAAACCGTAATCTTTTTCAGGTTTTACAGGAACAAAGTCCTGTTGAACAGAAATTTTTTCGTCCTTAATTCTCATTTCGTGCTGAATACGCATATTTTCAATTTTCGGTTTAGGATCATTTACAAATCTACCGAATTCCAGGGCTTTCTGAAGTGCAAGACCCGGATTGTCAGTATGAACGTGAACCTTGATAATTTCGTCATCTTCAACCACAACAACGCAATCGCCAATAGTTTCAAGATAAGCTCTGAGCATAAATGAATCTTTGGCACCCTGTGCCTTTTCAATTATGTACTCAGTACAGTACGAATATTTTATTTCACCGTCGAGTTCCGCAGGTGTTGTCGGTTCAAAAGTTTTTGTGATTTTTTTGTCATCCTGCTTCTGTGCAACAGCATTTCCTTTAAAAACATCGAGCATAGCCTTGTAGATGATAACAAGCCCCATACCGCCTGCATCAACAACACCTGCATTTTTCAGTACAGGTAACTGTTCCGGTGTTTTGTCAAGAGCTTCCTGAGCCGCTGTGCATACCTGCTCCCAGAAAACAGCCACATCCTCAGAATCTTCTGCAATTTCAGCCGCCTTTTCAGAAGCCACTCTTGCAACAGTGAGAATAGTACCTTCTGTTGGGTTCATTACCGACTTGTATGCCGCCTCTGTACCCTTTTCAAGAGCTGATGCTATATCAGTACATTTTGCCGTATCAATTCCTGAAAACGCCTTTGAAAAGCCTCTGAACAGGAGTGAAGTAATAACACCCGAATTACCTCTTGCACCACGCAGCATCGCAGATGCTGTAATATCAGCCGCATGAGAAACGGTTATTTTATCATCAACAATTTCAAGTTCTCTTAAAGCCGCTGAAAGAGTGAGCGACATATTTGTACCCGTATCACCATCCGGTACAGGATAAACATTAAGTTCATCAACTTTTTTTCTGTTATTTTCTATACATATTCCTGCTGAAATAATACTGTCTCTGAATTTTTTACCGGTCAACAAAACGCAGTCCTCCTTAATCCTTTATCGAATCCACATACACATTTACAGTATGAACAGATAAACCCGCATATTCCTCAAGAGCGAATTTAACCTTATTTTTCACACTGCTTACAACTGCCCGAATGTTTGTTCCGTATGTTACGGCAATATGCAGATTTACAGCAAGCATGTCACCTCTTGTAACAATATGCACACCCATACCGCTTTGCTTACGACCAAGAAGTTCACCTGTAATGTATTCACAGAAAGAACTGCTTTTCATACCTGCAACACCAAAACAGCTTGTAACTGTTCTGTACACAAGAGATTTAATATAAGCATCAGTAACACTGATTTTTCCTAAATAAGTTTCTTTTGTCAGCATTATGTTTCTCCTTTATAATCTAAAAAGAATTGTAATGCTATTATACCATAAAAACGTGTCAAATACAACTGCTTTTGTTATTTTGTATCTGTAAAATATATGTAGGCATAATTATAAATTTATATATTAAGGACAGTCGTACGACTGTCCTCAGACTGTAGAAAAACCTCAAAATTAATTTTCGTGCCGATTAAATCGGCAGGCAAATTTGAGTACGACCAAAGTAAGGGGACGCTTTTTCTTGCAAAGCGTCCCCTCTTGAAAAACAGCCCACTGGGCTGTTTTTC
>JAFQBO010000016.1 GCA_017416665.1 Oscillospiraceae bacterium | reverse complement strand
TGTGCATAACGTTACATTGTTCTTTGTTCCGGACGCAGAAAAAAATCATCCATATGAAAAACATTGCAATTATAAATTTTTTCAAGTATTTTACTTAATGTTGTTTTTCCAGATGCACTTCTTCCATCAATTGCAACTCTTAAATCACCTTTGGCAAGTCGCATATCCAATTCAGAAAAAAAAGGCAGAAATGATATATAATCGTTCGCTATTACACGATAAGCTGGATGATAGGTCTTTCTGTATATATCAGAATGATGTAAAGCAGGATATCCATCTGATATCCATTTATTTTTTTCAGCTGTAAATTCATTGATTTCAAAAGGAATATTTTTTTCATTAATAAGCTTTTCAACAATATCAAGCTTATGAATCAAAGCCGATTTTCCCTCTGCTTCCTTTTTAGCTGAAAGACAAAACAAACCTGCCAATGTGTCCGCACTCAGCCCTCTGCTCAGATACGAAAGATGAACACGGCTGTATCCTCCATCAAGTGGGTCAATAACTACCTGTGGATCAGAATTTTGTATTCTATATTCATGCTTTATAGATTCTACCGCCTCTTTATGCGACGATACCATATGTTCACAGCCAAAGCTGCTTTGATATAAAAATTTAAATAAGTCCTGTATCTGTAGCTGCGGATACATTTTACAATGCTGTAAAATCAATTTTTTTGTTTTTTCATTCAAATTCATTTTCTATTCTGTTATTTCTTTGCTTTTAATATTTTAGATTTATCACAAAGTATGACAATTATTGGAATAACCACAATTTGTATAGCAATTCCAGGAAGAGCATTTGTAAACGCTCCTGCAATAAATGCGGTAAATGTAAACTTTCCACCATCAAGTCCCATAGATATAAGCATTGCTATACCCCAGACAATTCTTCCGGCTATCATAGCAATGAGTAAGGAACAATAAATAAATACATTCTTTTTTGGAAGAATTTTATACATTAAACCTGCAACCATACCATATACCGCAAGTTCAAATGTCATACAAATAGCTGTCGGAAACAATGGCGGCATTCCAAGCGTCAGTGAACGAATCAATGGTGCTGTAAATCCGACTAAAAGTCCCCACTTCCACCCACATAAAAACCCACAGATAAGCACAGGTATATGTAAAGGACATAGCATTGAACCAAATTCAGGAATTTGACCGGTCAAAAACGGCATTATATAGGCAAGTGCAAGAAACATTGCGGATAAAACCAATTTGTTTGTTTTATTCATTTCAAAATCCTCCAAATATGTTAAAACCCATATAATTGTTTCAGCTCATTAATCAATACTTCTGCTTCCTTCATTCTATCTGTATTCATGTAAAATTCAATTCGTTTTCTTCTGAAAAACATGAACGTCACTACATCATCACATGCATTACTGATTCCTTCACCAAGACTGCAATAATTTTCCATCTGATTATCATCAATTTCAGACAAAGTCGTAAGCCAACTGTTAACCGTTACAAAGAGCCTTTTGATTTTGTTTTTAAGCTCATGATCTGTTCCATGATTATAATATGACATAAGATTATATGTCGGATCACACGAAAACATTTCATAAATTAAATCAAGACGCAAATGATTATCAATATCTGCATTTAAATACACGTCAAGTGTATCTAAAAGAGAATTTAAATATACATAAAGCATAAATTTATAATTTTGATCCGACATATGACCTGTTTTAACATTAAGAAAATCGCAGGTAAAATCATATATTCTGCTATTTGCCATAAGCTTAAGTTCCGGCTTACCTTCAACTGATGGTTCCATTCTGTATGAAGATGAAGACGTGGAATAATTGTATATATGAAGAGATTCATTAATTATTCCAAAAGAATTCGCATGTTTGAGTGCTTCAAATGAAAATGATGTATCATAATACAAATCATATTTCATCCATGAAAAATCACACTGTGATATTACTTTGGATGAAACAAGCTTTCCCCAGTGAGTACGCATAAAAATGTGATAATAACAAAATAACTTGTCAAAATCTGCTATTGTATCAACAACTAATGAATTATTAACTATCCTCTTACCAATAAGTTTATCGGCATTGTAATCATAAAAATCAGAACCGCAGCACACAAGATCAAGAGATTTTTTTTCGGCAAAATCAAGCATGTGTTCAAAGGCATTGATTTTGTATTCATCATCACTGTCAAGCACTGCAAACCATTGCGTATTAACTGCTTCTGAAACCATATTTTCAAAAATATAAGACGATGCAGCATGTGCTCCTTTATTTTTATCATAATATATGCCATGAATACGATTATCTTTTTTTTCAAATTCCTGTATTATTTTTCGTGTTTTATCCGTACTACCATGATCAATTACAATATACTTTATGTCGGTATAAGTCTGACCAAGCAGACTTTTTATTGTTCTTTCCAAAGTTTTTTCAGCATTATATGCACAAGTAAGACAAGTTATTTTCGCCATTTCAACTCACCTTTCTGTCATTTGTTTTATATTACTGATAATATCATTGTCAGTAAACTTATAACTTTTGTAAAACCAATTTATATCTGCCGAAACGCATGCAGGGTATCTGCCATTATAATCGATATTCATAAGCTTTACTTTATTTGGTTTGTTATTTACTTTAATATAAGTAGCAAACATTTGCCCTATTGAACCATTTTCGATATGTTCTTCAATAGCCAGTACAGGACTATCACCAATTGCTTCGTAAAGCTTGCCATCATTATACGGAACTGAAAAAACGTCAATAACTGCAATTTCAATTCCTTTTTCTTTTTCAATTTTTTCAACTAAAGGTATTATTCTGCTTACACAGTTACCATGTGAAATTACAGCAGCAGATGTACCTTTCTTTATAATTCTGAATCCATCTGAAAAATCTGATTTACTTACAGAGGATAAAATATTTGCAGAATATCGACCATCAAACCTTAAATATAAAGGTGATTCTGCCATTATAGTAAGGTGTGCTGCAAATTCTGATAAACTCATATCTGAAGGAGTAATAATTTTCATATTTGCAACAGATGACATCAGAGAAATATCATCCATATTAAAATGCGTCGGTCCAAACCACGGCTGTGAAAATCCAACACCATTTACAACAATACTTACTGGCAGATTCATAATACCAATAGCCGATTTTATCTGGTCAAGTGTGCGTGTCAGAATGAATGGAGAATGACCGTAAACAATCGGAATTTTTCCTGCAAGAGAAAGCCCACATGCCACAGCAATGGCATTTTGCTCAGCAATACCTACGTTAACAATTTTATCCGGATATTTTTTACGAAACTCCTCAAAAACAAAGCCTGCACAATCAGCAAGCACAAACATAATTCTGTTATCTGTTTCGGCTTTTTTCTGTAACAATTTAAAATATGTATCTCTTGCTTCATTCATAACTTTTCACCTCTTTTTCAAGGGAATTATATGCTGACTCTACCTGTTCCTTTTTAGGTGCGGCACCGTGCCAGTTAAGCTTTCCTTCAATAAAATCAATACCCTTTCCCTTTTCAGTATCAGCAATAATAACCAATGGTGTATCGGATTTTCTGTTTTCTGCTCTTTCAAAAACATCCAGTAATTGCCTGATATCATGTCCGTTACATGAAATAACTTCCCATCCAAAAGCTTTCCATTTTTCAATTATTGATTCAAGTCTCAGCATATTTTCTGTATAATCTGTTATTGCCAGTTTATTTCTGTCAACAATTGCCACAAGATTACTCAGATTATTATGCGAAGCAAACATTACCGATTCCCAGACTGATCCCTCATACAGTTCACCATCACCAAGGAGACAGTATATTTTATAATCCTTTTTATCAGATTTAGCTGCATATGCAATACCTGCCGCAACCCCAATCCCAAGTCCAAGAGAACCACCTGCGAAATCAACCCCGGGTATAGCAAGCTTCGAATGACTGCCAAACATAGATCCTTCAGGTGATAAAAAATCATCAAGCTCCTCGGGTTTTATAAATCCCATATCTGCAAGAATAGGATACTGCATAATACTTGCATGATTTTTACTCATAATAAATCTGTCACGGTTCTCATAATCCGGCTCATCCGGTCTGATGTTCATGACACTGTAGTACAATACACATAAAATTTCCGCACATGAATATGCACTTGATACATGCCCCATTCCAGCTTTAACACACAAATCAAGAACCTTATGTTTACTCATATTTACTTTATTTCGCAAATAGCTTATTTTTTCTTCCACTGATATCACCTTTTTATTAAAGCTAAGCTTGTACCATCACCTATAGGAATGCTTGTCCAGAATATTCCCTTACTTTCCTGAACTTTCAGAAACTCAGAAACAGCTTTTTTTATGGAAGAACCAAAAATATAATCAAAATAATCATCGACTAAAATACAACCGCCATCTGCAAGATGTTCTGAAAAATAATATAAGCCTGAAATGGTAGGCTTATAAAGATCAACATCAAGATATACAAATTTATATTTAATGTCATTTTCGATAAGTTCAGCTGTTTCCGGAAAATATCCACTGATTATTTTAACCCTGTCAGGATTTTTCATTCTGGACATTACAAGCTCTGCGGATGTATTTCCCATACATCCGCACTGAATATTCTTTTTTGTTTCATCATCTTCCGGCTCTATATCTCTTTGGTCAACACCTGTAAATGTATCGAAAAGATACAAATCCTCTGAAAATACTTCATTAAGCTCTTTTGAGAAATCCCCTCTGTAAACCCCCAGCTCGGCAATTGCACCGGAAATATTTTTGATCTGTATATTAAAAGATTCAATAAACAATCTTCTTGCACCTGCAGGAACAGATATAAAGGATTTATCAATCTTTTTTGTCGGTACTCCCATATCAATCAAAGCTTTTTCCATAGAGTCCGAATGTATAACGCTTCCTATGAATATCTTATCATAATCATATCCTGAAAGCTCATCGGGATGTATTACATTCAGACCATCTGTTTCCTTTACTTCTCCGGACTTATCTATAAATCCCAGACAATTATATCCATACTTTTTCAATCTGAATGCTATTTCTCTTCCCTGTATTCCAGCACCATATACAAAGCATTTTATATCACTGCAATTATACATTATTTTGATTGCTCCATTCTCTGAAGTATTTCTTCCTCATGTCCTTCAAGCAAATCAATCGGATGCCAGTTCATTGTAACAAACTGACACTTTCTGCATACAGGATCTACAGCTCTGCCATTTTTAAGCATTGAAATTCTTAATTTATTTGCTGCATCAGAATTCCACTGTTCCTTTATGGAAGCTTCACGAATATTTTTTTCAAAACCAAAACGTCTGTGACATCCACTTAAAACGAATGTACCATCAGGTAAAACATCCATTGTGGTAAATCTGTGACGGCACGTTCTGATTTCTCTTTGCTCATATCCCCAACAGTTTTTGGTTGTTGGTTTTACAACAGCACTCACATCCACATCATTTGTTTCCCACATGTCATATATATGCTCTACACCTACAGAATCACATATATTGCCAAACATCTCATAGAATTTACTTTCTTCACCCTCTTCAAGTGAAATATCACCAATTTTAACGTATAACTGAGTTTTTCCTTTTATTTGCGAAAAATATTTTATATTTTCATAGATTTTATTGAAGCTTTGCTTAACTCCTGTAACTCTGTAGTACGTATTATCATTTAATCCCTGAAGTGAGATTTTTAATCTGTCAAGTCCGGCATCAACCAGTGCCTGTCCCAACTGAGGCGTAAGCAATGAAGCATTCGAAATTATCTGAACAATTCCGAACTTGTCTGATTGCTTCAAAAGTTTTACCATATCAGCAATTCGTGGATGAGTAAGTGGTTCTCCCAGTCCTGCCAGAGAAATAGTTTTAATTTTATCTGGAAAAGCTTTACACTGTTCAACAAAAAGCTCAAACAAATCCCAATCCATGGCCTCTTTTTTGAAAGGTTTTCCGCCGATATTTGCAATGCCCGTTGAATGAACGCAAAAATTACATTTAAAATTACAGATATGCGTCAGGTGAAAATCTATTGCAAGTGGCGTTTCAAGTGGCAATATTTTATGTAATTCCTGCCTGTCTTTAGGATATGCTCCGATTTTTGCTTTCATATAAATCTCCTTTTACAAATAAGATTAATGCTCTGATTTAAATCAGAGCAACCATGGCAACTCATTGTCATCTGATAATTTAACTATTTTTATACCATATGACTCGTACTTTTTTATATTTTCATATATTTCATTTTTAAATTTATAGCTTGTGATAATTATCACATCAGGATGTACATCTAGTATATCATCCGGAGAATATACCATTATACCGTTATCATCACTGCCCCATACGGAAGGATTACTGTCAAATGAAACTATTTTACATTTGAACTGCTCAATATTATCCTCATAAAAGCGCCTTATTGTTGAGCTTGTTATGCCACTTGGATAAATTCCGATGGTATTATCGGGTGTATTATCTATTATTTCTTTAAGCTTATTAATTCTGTCTTGTCTTGACCAGTTTGAATATTCCGCTCTCTTATATGTATCTGCAACAGCATCAATGATATTCAGATGCTGTGTACAGTTATGTTCACATTTTCCACATTTGATACACGGATTAACTGTATCCTCAAATAAAACAGAAAAATCCTGCTCTATTTTTCCGCATACATAAATATTCTGTTGTACATATTCCGGAAGAAAAGCATAATTCTGATCAGCAGGTTTAAACTGTAAATTGTTTCTGCATCTCATAATTGCCATAACCGGAATATCGACAGGGCAGCCTGAGCAGTAATTACAACCAACGCAAAAATTTTCAAGTCCACTGATTGAAACGTTTACTCTGTTAAGACGTTCTTCATCCTTTTCTTCAACTTCCATTGAAACTGCTTCAAGATTTCTCTGAAGTTCCTCATGTGATGATATTCCTGACAGAGCAATCTGTATAGGTTTATGTGCCAAAACATATCTCAGTGCTGCTTCCGGCACATCTCTGTCATCACTGCCTTTTGCAAATGAAAAATACTCAGGGTTTTTTGGAATAATTCCTCCCCCCAATGGGTTCATAACCGCAACCCCAATATCAAGATCGTCTGCTGTACGCAGAACATCATTGAATGAAAATGAGTTAAGCAGATTCATGGATATTGTAACAGCATCAAAATTTCGGCTTTCAAGCATTTTTACAATATCATTTGGAATCG
Source organism: Oscillospiraceae bacterium (assembly GCA_017416665.1). Classification (GTDB taxonomy): domain Bacteria; phylum Bacillota; class Clostridia; order Oscillospirales; family Ruminococcaceae; genus Porcipelethomonas. Next base: position 2,878 of record JAFQBO010000016.1, on the reverse strand, counting down.
CATGTGTAGAGAAGCAGATATTATCAATTATTCCTTCTTTTTTTAACCTGAGTGCACCTTCAAACACACCACCCGGCTTTAATGTCTGCAGATATTCTTCATAAGTAAAAACTGACCAGAAATAAAAATACTTTGCATGAGATATTCCAAGTTGCTTCAGAATAGATTCAGCAGTATTATACGCATCAGCTGCAGTTTTATCTGCTGAAAGACGCATTTTTACAGTTACTCCATCAATAGGCTTGTAAATTTCAAATGCTCTTTTAACAGCATCCATCGCCTTGCCACGTGAATATGTATTTGTCACATCAATAAACTCAACACCTGCACGTATTGCATCGGCAATCAGATTTGCAGATTTTTCTATTCCTTCTTCATCGGATGCACTTTTTATCGGCAGACGGTTTGTACCAAAACCGAGTGGAAATACATTATCAAAAATCGTCATATTTTCTTACTTCTTAGGAAGCTGAATAGCTGCCGGATATCTTTTAGCTGTTTCAGACAGGCTGTAACAGTAATTACATGCACCATTTGGTCTGAGATTAAATCTTTTAAGAATATTTCTGCGTTCTTCATCTGTTGATGAATCAAAAAGATCAACAACCTCACCATCATTCATTACATCATGACCAAGAGCACTGATTGCATAGGAGTATGCACAAGGATATATTTTTCCTTCCCATACCTCATGATAATTCAGATTACGGCATATGCAGTTTTTCCACTGTTCAAGTATTTCCGATTCAGACTTATGGTTCGGTGTATAATCTCCATACTTTACCCAACCACCTGAATACTGATCATTCATATCTCCATAATACTTATCCACTCTTACAGGAATTTTATAATAATCAAGTTTTTCCTTTGCCTTATCAATGTTCACAGAGCATTTACCATAATTGTCAAGCAAAACAAGGAATCTTGTTCCACCGCTCATCACCTTATGTATTGACTCACACAGCTTGTCACTAGGCACAATTGTACCATTTGTAATTATTCTGAATTCAGGAATAAATTCTCTGTAGTCAAAAAGAGCTTCTGTTATTTCCTCTATATCCGGATGCATAAGCGGTTCACCACCAAGCAGATCTGCGTGTCCTACCTTATCATACAGATGAAAAAGTCTTTCAAAGGACTGCAAAACCTTTTCCTTGTCCATATGATGGGCATCCTTGTAATATGGTATACCCGAAGCACAAAGCTCACAATTAAGGGTACATTTGCTTGTAATATAAAGTCCTATAACATTTGTTTCTACTATATTTCTCATTTAAATCTCCTGTTCTGCCGCTTTAAAGCGTTTAGACTTATCATATGTTCCCTGTTCACCAGAGCACATGTCACACGCTGTCAAACAACGGTCGGCTTCAATTTTTTTAAATTTATTTCTTTTATATTCAACAGTATCATCAGCTAAAAGATCTACGTAATCATCAGGATTATCCGGAATAAATCCAAGCTCCATTCCACGCATGCTGCGGCTGCACCAATGAACCTTTCCGTCACGTGTACGCCAGTTACCATGCATATCACGTGTTACAGCACAGTTATCGAAAATGCTGTTTATTTCATCCTTTGTACGTCCATAGGATTTCCATGGCCCAAAATCCACCCAGCCATCAAATGACTGATTATCGCCGTAATACTTCTCTATTTTACAGTTAACGCCCTTTTCAAGAAAAAACTTTGCGATATTCTGTTCAAATTCCGGCTTCACACCATACTGAGAAAGCTGAACCAGAATTTTTTCCCTATTCTGCAAAATAGTGTCCAAAAGCTCGTCCTTAACTGTAATCGTACTATTTGTAAACAGCATGAGTCTGTCAAACTTATCACTGTATTTCATCGCAACTTTAATCAACTCGCTCAGTTGTGGATGAAGAAACGGCTCACCACCACCTGTAAGATGAAGAGTGTTTATATGGTCACAAACCTCAAATGCGGCCGAAAGAATTCTGTCACATTCTTCAGCTGTCATATCAGCAAAAGGCTTGTTTTGCGGAACATACTCACAGCAAAGTTTGCATCTGAGGTTACATCTTGTTGTTATAATAAGTGAAAATTTATTTAATGAGAACATATTTATCCATCCATTCCTTTTCAAAATCAAGGCAGTATCCGCCATTTAAAAACTCATCAGAATTTTCTGCCAGTTTTTTTTTCATTTCCCCCATAACCTGATAACAATCCTTCAGATCATATCTGGTTATTTTTTCAACCATTGAAAGCATAAATGAAAAATTAAAATATCTCCATTTAATTGCATTATCCGGATATTTCTCCACAAGCCATTGTGTCCTGTCACGGTATACTTCAAGATATTCCTCAAGTGTTTTTAAATCAAGCATTGAGTGATTCTGAGTCCACATGGAATTATTATTGTCATGCCTGTTGAAATGATATTTTGATAATCCGTGATATGCAATTTTTCCGGCTGCTGCTATAATCTTCGGCATCAGGTATATATCGTCATATTTACCTGACTCAGAAAAACGATTATTTTTAAACAATTCCGATTTTATGCATTTTGTAGGGAATGCAACATTATAATCCTTACGCCACAAAAGTCTTTCCATAGCTTCTTCGGAATCCATAAATATTTTTTCATCCTTATCAGACCATGTTGCACCACATATTGAAATATCAGCATGATTTTCTGTAATCAAATTATACAGAAATTCAACAAAATCATCGTTACAGATATCATCATCATCCACAAAAATAATGTATTTTCCTGTTGCAGCATCGAGCCCTGCATTTCTTCCGCTACCGATGTTACCACATTTTCTATGTATGACCTTTATCCTATTGTCTTTTTGAGCATATTCATCTGCAATCATGCCGCTTGTATCCGTTGATCCATTGTCAACTATTA
>JAFQBO010000166.1 GCA_017416665.1 Oscillospiraceae bacterium | reverse complement strand
TACATCATACAGAATAGTAAGTGCTTATCTTGATGATGTGCTTGCTTTTGATAAAGTTGCATTTATTTCAACCACAAAAGGAAAGGTTGACGCATACGATAAATTTATAATGACAGGTCTTCCGCAGACAACTGCATATGTTGATAATTTTTCGGTGTTTAAGGTGAATTCAAACACTCCTCAGGCACCGTTATATAAAGGTCAGCTTGCAAGTGTAATAAGAAGAGCATGGTCAATGTATGAAAATTCTACTCCGGGTGACGGTGAATTTGATTACGATGCAACTCTTCGTGATGATTTCTACGGAGAAATTATAAATGCAGTGGATGTATATGAGAATTACAACGATCAGGAATCAATGGATGACACGGTGGAAACGTTATATAGCTTAATAGACGAATTTGTTCCTAACGGTAAGCCTATAAAGGTTGAAGCTATTAGTTATTACAATGAGGATTTTGATGATGTTTCGTCTCTTGATGACGGTGATGAAATCACGGTTGAGGCGGAAGTTCTTGCAGATAAAAAGTCAGAAGAAACCAATAAGGTTATACTCATTGCAACTCTTTACGAAAAAAATGACAAATTCGGATACGGAAGACCATTGCAGGTGGCTGCAAGTGATATTATCTCAATTACAAGAAATAACTATGGGTATCCTTCGGCGGTACTCGATTTAAGTGGATATACAAACAGAGATAATTTGTTTATAAAAACAATGGTATGGAACGAGGCACAACTGCCTGTTGCTGTTATGCCTGTTGCTGTAACCGGATTTAATAATAATCCCGGCAAGGTTGTGCCTGCAGAAGAAGTACAGGATAAAGTAAAAATCGAAAAAACTGTAATAGATAATACAAATATAAAGTATAACGTTACTGTTAAGGCACAAAAAGGTAGTGAGGTTATATTTGAGCTACTTAATCTTGGTAAAGATTACAGCGATTTGACTTCTGTAACAGCGCAGACTTTTGCTGATGTAGTTTCTTTTGCAGATCAGACTACAGCTGATGAAAACGGACTTGCTGCATTTGAATTTGTTCCAAGCGGCGATGGTGGTGAATATAAATTCAGAATCAGAACCACAACAGAAACTATAGACGACAGCTTTGTTTGTTATACAATAACAAACATCACAATAAGTCTTAATACAATCACTTCGCAGACTTCAGCTACAGCGTTTGCACAAAAAATAGCTGATAATGCAACAGTTCTTGATCTTAATGATGCAGTTCTCAAGACGGTACTTTCACAAGAGGTTGATTTTGAATATGCATACAATGAAATCAAGAAAAATTCATATGATTATTCAACACTTGAAACTTTCAAGACGGACTTGTACAAAGCGGCGGCAGTTTGTCTTTTGAACCAGTGTAGTACTGAACAGGTTGCTTCTTTGATGGATAACAAGTCAGATGTCAACGTTTCAAAGCTTTTTGGACTTTCAGAACAGACAGGAAATAACAAAAAGAGATATGATAGCTTTTTAAGCGGAAGAAGTGAGCTTAAAACGGCTGTTGCCGGTGTTTTTATAAAGAACAGAACTTATACAAGTGAAAATATCGTCAAGGCATTTAATGAAGCTATTTTGCTTGGAGATATAACTGCGGCTATAACATCTGATATGGTGCATAACTCATTGGCAAATAATTCGGATTTGTATGAAAATCAGGTGTACGGTACATTATCAGATGCGGATAAAATAAAAGCAGCACAGAAGATTTTTGCCGTAAGAGCAGATATAAGCAATATGACTACATTTAATTCAGTGCTTACCAATGCTGCTAATCAGGTCAGACAGGAAAATATAACTGCAAATCAGAGACCGATAATCAGCGGCGGCGGTGGTAGCGGCGGAGGAAGCGGCGGTGGAAGCAAAGTGCTGAGTGTTGCTCCTACTGTAGATACTTCAAACAGCGCAACAACACCTATTGAAAAAGTGGAAAGCTCTGTAAGCTTCAATGATATAGATTCTGTTGAATGGGCAAAGGAAGCAATTAATGTATTAAGCATAAGAGGCGTAATTTCAGGAAGAAGTGAAGGGGTATTTGACCCTAATGCACTTGTAACTCGTGAAGAGTTCATGAAAATGCTTATGAGTATGTTTGAACTTGTGGATTCCGATGCATCGGCAAGCTTCAGTGATGTTAACAGTGGCGATTGGTTCTATCCTTATGTTGCAAGCGCAGAAAAGCTTGGAATAGCAAAGGGAATGGATTCGACAAGATTTGGTGTAGGTGCAAGTCTTACACGTGAGGATTTGGCAGTACTTATATGCAGTGCGGCACAAACAGCAAATCTTGTGTTTAATAATTACGGTGAATATATGTTATTTGAGGACGATAGTGATATAAGCGATTATGCAAGAGAAGCCGTTGAAACACTTTCTAAAAACGGTGTTGTAAACGGAGTCGGAAACAATAAATTCATGCCAAAGAAAGCGTGTACCCGTGCAGAGGCGGCAAAAATGCTCTATTCTACAGAATTGCTTGTATCAGGCTCATAAAAGGTGGTGGCTTAATGAATATAAAACTTAAAATTGCATCATTTATACTGGCACTGTCTATGAGTATGTCGGTATTGGCTCCTACTATATTTGCTGAAAATACTGGCAGTACAGCTAAAGACACAGTGGCTGTTGAGCAGGAAGACGGCTCAATGATGGAGCATGATGACGATGATGGGGTGACAATTACAGAAGAAGAAGTGTTTGACTATGTTGCCCAAGGCGAAAGTGGTCTTGTGGCAGCTTTAAGAGAGGACCATGAAGCTTCTATGGATTTCCTTATCAAGCTTGGAATTATACAAAGCACTGATGATAAGGATTATCCGGTAAAACCCATATCCAGAGCAGAGTTTCTGTCTATCGCTATGCGTATGATCGGATATAACGATGAACGTGTTTCATACAACACTCGTAAGCTTTTCTTTGACGTAGAAGATGATCATGAGTTTGCAGGTTATATCAGTACTGCATATGATCTGGGTATAATATCAGCGGCAGTGGATGGATATTTCCATGCCGACAGAAACATTACATGTACCGAAGCGGCTACAATGATTTTGCGTGTGCTAAACTATAACTACAGTGCAGAACAGAACGGAGGCTATCCGTTAGGATATGTTACAGTTGCAGACAGATTGGATTTGTTTGATAATGTGAAAGCAGACTATAACGATGGTATGAGCTATGGTGATGCCTGCGAAATGATATTCAATGCTTTGCATACATGTAAGGTTACGGTAATTCCTACAAATATGGTAACTTCAGATGAACCAACTGAAAAAACAGTTCTTGAGTATTATTACAATATTTACAAATACGAAGGTGTATTAAGCGGCAACTCTGTAGTAAGACTTCCAGCCGGTGATGGAGTGGGTGCCAACAGTATTCTGGTAGATAATCAGATATTCACTATCGGAGAAGAATATGATGGCAAGTATCTGGGATATAATGTTGTAGTTTATTATAAACCGAATGACTATAATCAGGTATTGGCAATCTATCCCGAAAAAACAAACATAAAAATACTTAACTGTCTGGATATTGACGAATATAAGCCGGGCGAAATACAGTATTTTGATGGCTCGAAAACAGTAACCGAAAGATTGTCGCCATATGCTTCAACTATTCTTAACAATACTGTGTTCACCCTTGGTGCAGACGGTATGACAGTAAAGGATTATGGTGATTACGGTACATTTATGCTTATTGATAATGATCGTGATGACCGATATGATGTTGTAATCATCACAAACTGGTCAACAATGCTTATAAGCGGTATTGATTCAGAAAAGGAAAAAATCTACAGCAAAAATAATGCTGCGGAAAATATTGATCTT
>JAFQBO010000165.1 GCA_017416665.1 Oscillospiraceae bacterium | reverse complement strand
TCATATGGCTCGTCGGTTGACATAACATCATCGGAACATAAAATAAACATTATTGATATTAAGGCTGACACTTTCTATAATTCACTTAACCGTAAACTGATGCAGCCTATTAAATAAAAAAGGAGTACCTTAAATTTATGAAAAACAAAAGACAATACAAAATTCTTGACATAATAAAACTTCATGATGTTGAAACTCAGGAAATGCTGCAGAATCTTTTGCTTGAGTACGGCTTTAAGGTAACACAGGCAACCGTTTCAAGAGATATAAAGGAACTTAAGCTTATCAAAAGAGCAGGTAAAAACGGTGTTTACAGATATGAAGTTCCGGAAGAAAGTTCAAGACAGAACTTTTTTGTGGATTCGATTGTAAATGTGGATTATGCGATAAATACAGTTGTACTTAAATGCCATAACGGTATGGCACAGGCGGCGTGTGCGGCACTTGACTCTATGGATTACAAAAATATTATCGGCACTATTGCAGGTGATGATACAATATTTGCGTTAATGAGAACCGAAAATGATGCGGCAGAGCTTGTAAAAAAATTCAGGGAAATGATTTGGGGGTAAACTATGCTTAAAGAGCTTTATATTGAAAACTTAGCTGTCATTGAAAAAGCTGTTATCCCTTTTTCCGAGAATTTCAATGTTTTTACAGGTGAAACCGGTGCAGGTAAGTCGATTCTGATTAATGGAATAAACGCCGTTCTTGGACAGAGAGTTACAAAGGATATTGTCAGAAACGGTTGCAAAAAAGCGGTTATTACCGCTATTTTTTCCGATCTGGACGGAATTGTAAAGGAACGCCTTGATGACCTCGGCATTTCATATGAAAATGACGAAATTTCAATAACCCGTGAAATCAATTCGGACGGTAAAAACAGTGCAAGAATAAACTCAAGAGCGGCATCGGTTTCAACGCTTAAAGAAATAGGTGAACTGCTTGTTACTATTCACGGTCAGCATGATAATCAGATACTGCTTTCTCCTGAACAGCACATAAATGTACTTGACAGTTTCGGAAACTCACAGCCTCTCATTGAGGACTATAAGGCGGATTTCAAGGAGCTTCAGTCACTGGCAAAAAAAATCGGTGCGGTTAAAAAGGCTCGTTTTGAGGTAAAGGAAAAAACAGCACTTTTAAAGTCACGCATTGATGATCTGAAGGTACTTGATATGTCTGAGGAAGAATATGCCGAGCTTGAAACCGAATACAAACAGATAAGAAATATGGACAGCATCCTCAATGCTCTTTCATCGGTAGGACATATTTTAAGCAGTGAGAATGAAACAAACGTTCTGGATATGCTGTCAAAATCCGAAAACACTCTTTCTGATATTACAGACTGCTCCGAGGAAATCAATACTCTTTATGAACGTATGTGTGCTGTGAAAATTGAACTTTCGGATATTGCAGATGAAATTTCAGGAGTTTATGACAGCTTTGATATTGATGAAGGACGTGTTGAATATGTCTGCTCAAGATATGCTCTTTTCAATTCCTTTCAGAGAAAATACAACTGTGATTATCCAGAACAGCTGAAGCTTTACAGAGACAGTAAACAGGAACTTTCTGAAATTGATTTTTCAGATGACGATCTGAAAAAACTTTGTGAACAAAAGGACGAGCTTCTGCATCGTGTTACAGATAAGGCAAAGCTCCTTTCGGCACACAGAAGTAAAATCGCTGAAGATTTTGTGAATCAGGTTACAGAGCAGTTGAAATTTCTTGATATGCCTGACGTACTGATTGAGGTACGTCATGAAACGGGTAAGCTTACCGTAAACGGCATGGATAATATAGAGTTTCTGATTTCGGCAAATAAGGGCGAAACCGCAAAGCCGATTGCGAAGATTGCATCAGGCGGTGAACTTTCACGAATTATGCTTGCACTTAAAAGTGTAATTGCTGACAAGGATTCCGTGCCGACTATGATTTTTGACGAAATTGATACGGGTGTAAGCGGAAGAGCGGCACAGAAAATCGGTATAAAAATCAGACATATCAGTAAAATCAGACAGGTTTTATGCGTAACCCATCTTTCACAGCTTGCGGTTATGGCAGACAGTCATCTGCTGATTGAAAAGAAAACCATCGACGAAAGAACGTCAACCAGTGTTACGTTCCTTGACAACGATGGAAGAATAAATGAGATAGCAAGAATTATGGGCGGCGAAAATCCGAGTGAACTTATTCTCAGAAGTGCAGAGGAAGAACTCAGAAAAGCCGCAGAAATATAAGAGGTAAAAAATGGAATACTTTCTCAATGCGGGAATAATCGGCGGTATTTTTGCCGTACCCAATACTGTGGTGGACAACTATATAAAGCTTGCAAGTGAGTCTGCCATAAAGGTTTTGCTTTATGTGCTGAGAAATGCCAATGAAACGCTTTCTTCTTCGGGTATTGCAAACGCTCTCAACATATCTGAAAATCAGGTGGAGGAGGCTTTTGTTTTCTGGGAAAACGCAAACGTTTTTCCGAAAACCACTCCATCGCCTGCACCGGCAAAAACAGAAAAGCCTGTAGTGACCGAAACCACTCCAAAGGCTGAACCTCAGAAAAAAACCGTGCGTCAGGAGAGAGCTGATTACAACATAAATCCGTCTGAAATTGCGGAAAGAGTGGAAAATTCAGAAGATGTAAAATGTCTGTTTGTCATGTCCGAACAGGCTTTTGCACGTCCGCTTACACATACCGAACAGCGTGGTCTTATATGGATTCATGACTATCTCGGACTTTCAACGGAAGTAATTCTGATGCTTGCAACGTTTTGTATTTCAGCAGACAAGAGTAACATCAAGTACATAGAAACAGTGGCGGCGGACTGGGCAGAACGTGAAATAAACACACTTGACCTTGCACAGTCGGAGATAAAACGTCTTGAGGAAAAACAGAGCTTTAACAATAAGATAATGAAGATTTTCGGTATGGACAGAAAGCCAACATCAAAACAGCAGGGCTTTATTGATGACTGGAAACAGAAGGGCTACAGTCTTGAGCTTATTGAATATGCCTGCGAAAAAACCATTGAAAATATTGATAAGGTCAATTTTCCGTATATCAACAAGATACTTGAAAACTGGTATTCACAGGGACTTTTAACCAGGTCACAGATTGACAGCTACAAAAAGCCTGACAGTGATGAGCAGAAAGATTATTCGTTTGACCTTGAGCGATATAAGGCACTGGTAAATAATTTTGGAGATTGATTATGACAGATAAAAAATATATTTTAAGCATGGCACTTGCCGAAATAAAAAACAGACGAAATATGGCAAAGGCTGAAAATGATCTTCATTTTCAGGAAATTGACAAAAATATTCCTGAAATTGCAGAAATAAATTCACAGCTTGCCAGAACAGGTATGAATATCGTAGCAATTATGAAAAGCGGTGAAAATGTAGATGAAAAATTGCAGGAACTTAAAGACAGAAATCAAGAGGCTCAGTTTCTTATAAAGCGTCTGCTGGTTGAAAACGGTTATCCTGAGGACTATCTTGCAATAAAATATTCATGTGACATTTGCTTTGACACTGGCTTTGTAAACGGTAGAAGATGCAGATGTCTTGAAAATCTTATTGCTAAAATGACTGCTAAGGAAATGAACAAAAATTCGCAAATTAATCTTTGCAGTTTCGATACTTTCGATATAAACCTTTACCGTGGCACAGATATGATGGACACCGAGCGTAAAAGAAACAGAATGAGAAATACCTATCAGCAGTGTAAAAAATATGCAGAGGAATTTAATCCGTTGTTGTCGGAGAACATTCTTATGTTCGGACGTACCGGTCTTGGAAAAACACATCTTTCACTGGCTATTGCCAACGAGGTTTTAAAAAAAGGGTATGGCGTTTTGTATGATTCTGCACTTAATTATTTAAATAAGATTGAAAAGGAACATTTCGGAAAAGCTTCCGATGACAGTGATACGCTCGGTCAGCTTTTATCTGCTGATCTTCTTATACTTGATGATCTTGGTACTGAATACACAAAGCCTTTTTATATTTCAACCATATATAATATAATAAATACAAGAATTAATAAAGGACTTCCGACGATAATCAGTACAAATTTAAATCATGAAGAAATGCTTAAAAAGTATGATGAAAGAATTATTTCAAGACTTTTTGCAACATACGAAAGCTATGAATTTGTTGGTGAGGATATAAGACTTATTAAAAGAGAAATGAAAAAGTAAATAAATCAATTTTAAAGGACAATGAAAAAAACACAGATGATTAGAGGGTGAGTTTTTGGCAGTATCAAATATAAAAGCAGAGATAGACTGTAACATAGAAAAAGTATGGGAAATAGTTACTTCGGTTGATAAATATTCATGGCGAAGTGATTTGAGTCGTACAGAAATTGTGAATGACAAACAGTTTATTGAATATGCAAAAAATGGCTTTTCAACAAAATTTTCAGTAACAATATCCGAGCAATATAAACGTTGGGAATTTGATATAGACAATGATAATATAAATGGTCACTGGACGGGGATTTTTAAACAGAAGGGGAATAAAACTGAAATAGATTTTACCGAAGAAGTTTTTGCAAAAAAAATTTTTATGAAACCTTTTCTGAAAGGTTATCTTAAAAAGCAACAGGCTCAGTTTATTTCAGATTTAAAAAAAGCTTTATAATATGCATTAAAGGACAGTGAAAAACAAATGGACAAAAAATACTTTGAGTCGGCACCGATACTCAAATCAATATCAAAATTTGTCGTGCCGACCGTTTTAAGCCAGATGGTTACACTCATTTATAATCTGGCTGACACTTTTTTTGTAGGACAGACAAACGATCCGAATCAGATTGCGGCACTTACGCTGAGTTTTCCGATTTTTATGCTGCTTGTTGCGGTTGCAAATCTAATGGGAATAGGTGCAAACAGCCTTATTTCACGTTCTCTCGGCATGAACAAGCCGGAGCAGGCGAAAAAGGCATCGGCGTTTGGTTTTTACGGTGCAATACTGGTTACGATAATTTACTCGCTAGCGTTGTTTGTTTTTATGAAACCGATACTGACAGTAGTCGGAGCGAGCAGTGGTACATACGATTTTACGAAGTCATATCTGATATGGACGGTTGTTATCGGCGGTATTCCGACAGTTATGAACCTTGTTATGGGACATCTTATCCGTGCAGAGGGCAATTCAAAGCAGGCAAGCATCGGAACGGCACTCGGCGGCGTGATAAATATTTTGCTCGACCCGATTCTGGTACTTGTTCTTGATATGGGAATAACCGGTGCGGCGATTGCAACGGCAATTTCAAATTTCATCGGCATGCTGTATTTCTTTGTTATAATTTATAAAAACAGAGAAAAGAGTGTGATTTCGCTCAGTCCGAAATTTATTACATTCAGCCGTAAAATTGTTTCGGAGGTTATACTTGTCGGATTTCCTGCGGCACTGGTCATTTTGCTGGGAAGTGCAGGAAATATAGTTCTGACGCATTATATGTCACCTTATGGAGATATTAACGTTGCGGCATTTGGAATAGTGCAGAAGATCGGTTCTATCGCTATTCAGATAAGTGTCGGTATGACACAGGGTATAATGCCTCTCATCGGCTACAACTATGCCGCAGGAAATCATTCGAGAACCAAAGCAGTGTGCAAGGCATCGTTTATCATGCTGATTGCGTATGCGGTATTCTGCGTAGTACTGATAGAGCTTTTCCCGAGTCCTGTCATAAACGTATTTATCGACGAGGCTCAGACGGTTTCACTTGGTGTTGATTTTGTAAAACGCTGGATTTTGTGTGCACCGGGAATGTGTATGGTAATGATGCTCAACAGTATTTTTCAGGCAATGGGAAAATGGAAACAGTCAATGTTTTTGTCGGTGTTCAGACAGGCTATACTTCTTATTCCGCTTTTGATTTTCATGAATAGTGTTGTGGGAAAATACGGGCTTGTATGGTCACAGCCGCTCAGTGACAATATTTCAATGGTTATTGGGTTTGTACTTTATTTTCTTATGCTCAGAGGACAGAAGAAAGAGAAGATATAAAATTATTGGTTAAGGTTATGGGAAATTTCAATTCTGAAATTTGTGTCGATTAAATCGACAGGCAAATATAAGTACGACCAAAGAAAGGGGACGCTTTCTCTTGCAAAGCGTCCCCTCTTTGAAAACAATCCACTGGATTGTTTTCAAATTCACCCCTCGTAAATGCGCCTCCGATGGGGTTTTTCGCCGTCTGCGGACGGCGACGAGTGGCTCTGCCCCTCGACCCCGCAAGCCTTTGAAAAGGCTTGACCGAAACTTTTAGTTTTGTAAATGCAGACTTTTTCGACAAACTGAAAGGAGCTGTTTTTCACAGCTCCTTGATTTTGTTTTTTGAATAATATACACAGAAATCCTTGCATGAACAGTTTATACAATCCGGTTTTCTTGCTTTACAGACATCACGACCGAACTGCACAATTCTGTGACAGAAATCGGATGAAATCTCCGGCGGAATGAGTTTCACAAGATCAGTTTCAACCTTTTTTGGCTCTTTATTCTGAGTAAGCCCGACACGT
>JAFQBO010000164.1 GCA_017416665.1 Oscillospiraceae bacterium | reverse complement strand
GATGACGGGCATGATGTTACAGGCGTTACGCTCAAGCTGTTTGAGCCGTCTGATATAAAGGACGATATAAGAAAAAGCGGTTCGCTTTCTGACGTACAGGATGCAAAGGCTGTTGCGGAAAAGCTTGGATTTGAGCATATTGTTCTTGATTTGCGTGAACAGTTTCACTGTGATGTCATGTCGTACTTTATTGACACATATTTAAATGGCGGTACACCAAATCCGTGTATTGAATGCAACAAAAAGATAAAATTCGGTAAAATGCTCGAAGAAGCCGAAAAGCTGGGTTTTGACTGTATTGCAACAGGACATTACGCAAAACGTGTTTTTGACGAAAAAACAGGTAAATATCAGCTGATAAGACCATCTGACCGTTCAAAGGATCAGACTTATGTTCTCTACGGTCTTACACAGTACCAGCTTTCAAAAACACTCTTTCCGCTTGGTGAATACAGCAAACCACAGATAAGGGAAATTGCACAGAATGCAGGTCTTATAAATTCAAAAAAGCCGGACAGTCAGGATATATGCTTTGTTCCTAATGGCGATTATGCAGGTTTTATCTGCCGTAACTCAGACGCCTTGATAAAAGAAGGAGATTTTCTGAATACTTCGGGTGAAAAAATCGGTACACACAAAGGCGTTATTCACTATACAATCGGACAGAGAAAAGGTCTCGGAATTTCTCTTGGAAAGCCTGCGTATGTAACTGATAAGGACGCTTTGAAAAACACTGTTACAATCGGTAACAATGAAGATCTGTTTAAAACTGAAATTGAAGTCGGAAATCTTAACTGGATTTCGGGTGAACCTCTTACAGAACCGATAAACGTAACCGCAAAAACGAGATACAGTCAGAACGAGGCAGAGGCAGAAGTAATTCCGATTGACGGAAATAACGCAAGAGTTGTGTTCAGATCGCCTCAGAGAGCACCTGCAAAAGGGCAGGCGGCAGTGTTTTATAATGGCGATATTTTGCTTGGCGGAGGTACAATCAAATAAAATACGCCATCATTTCCCATTTATTTTATAGAGTTTTACTATTGACAAAACGAGTATAAAATGTTAAAGTGTTTATATGTTTAATGGGATTATTAAGAGATTTTATATAAACAGTTCTAAGTGTGTTATGGAGGTTTTAAAATGAAAAAGACAATAAAGAATATTCTTGCGGTTTTAGCGGCAGTATCAGTTATCGGTACAGCATCAGTAAGCGTTTCAGCGGCTACGGCAGATGACGTTGTTGCGGCGGCAAGAGGTGCAGGATTCCTTGAAGAATATGTACAGATGCTCCAGAATTATCTGAATGTTACAAAGTTTACGTCTGAACAGTACGATATTCTCGTTGGTGCTATTGCCGGAGCAGGCTCTGAAATGGACGATGTTGCAATGCAGTATTTCGGAAAAACTGTTGCAGAGCTTAAAGGTGCGGCACAGGAAGAAGCAGACAAGAACAATACTGAATTTGACGACTCTTTCTTAGTTGATATTGCAGACAAAATGACAGACGACAACATGGTCGAAATTCTCGATCAGATGGTTGAAGCAGGAAAGGAACTCGGTCTTGATGTAACTGTAGAGAAAAAAGATGATAAAAACTACGTTCTTACTGTAAAGGACGCTGATGGAAATGTTCAGCTTGTAACACCTGTCGGAAAGCTTGTTGACAGAACAGGCGTTATCAAAACCGAATCAAACGGATCTTCTGTACTTCCGATTGCATGTGCAGGCAGTACAGCTATCGGCATTGCAGGTGCTTTAGCGGTTACAGCAAGCCTCAAAAAGAATGAGGAATAACCTATGAATAAAAAAAATGCGGTAATTGCAGTTGTAACGCCTTTTGTAATACTTGCTGTATGTGCAGGTATTATTGGTGGAGCTGCGATTATTCCGGCTGAAAAATTCTCAAAAATCGCAGGAATTGTCTTTTCTGCTGATGCACAGACAGATCCTGAAAAAATCGGTGAAATAAAGTATGTCGAAAAAGAAGTTGAGGCTGAACTTGATGACGGAAACAAAATTGTGTATCCGTCATTCGGTATGCAGTACGCAACACTGACAATCAAGTCAATCGATCTTGAAGCACCTGTTTTCTTCGGAAGTACCGAAGATCTGCTCCAGCAGGGTGTATGCCAGTTTTTCGGTTCTGTCATTTTAGGTGAAACAGGTAATGTTGTGCTTGACGCACACTGCAACACTTTCTTCTTAAACCTTGACAAGGTTAAAGTCGGTGATGAGGTTGTGGTTGAAACTTCATATGGTAAATTTACATATAAAATGAAAGAAAGCACACTTTTCAAGGAAACAGACAATGCTCTGCTTGCACCGACAACGGACGATCGTCTTACCCTTTATACATGTTACGGAAATCTTCTCGGCCCTACAGAAGACAGACTTGCTGTAGTCTGTGAGCTGGTCGAAAAGGAATTTTATAACTGAGAAAGGATAGGACAATAATGAAAATTACCGAAAAATATGTGGTTAATCTGATACTGTCAATAGTTCTTGTTTTTTCATCTCTCGGAGTCGGACTAAGCTTTTTTGCAAAGGAGTATATTTTAAGTTCCGAAACATTTATTGACGTTTCAGATGAAAAGGATATTCCACAGAAGGTGTATGACGAGATAAACGAATATTTTGTTAAAAGTGAAGCATATTCGGGAATTCCTGCTGATGTTTATATGTCAGCAATATCGGTTGATGATATTGAAAATCTTATCGACATGAAATTAAGCAGTTTGTTCACGTACATATATGCTGAGGGTGAAGGCGAAAGAGATGATTTGGATTTTCTTGATACAGAAGGAAGCTTTGACTATGAGCAAAAACTTGAAAAAAATGTAACAGATTTTTTTGACGAATTTGCACTGGAAAACAATGTCGAGGTTGATGACAACTATAACGCACAGCTTCAGAAAACTATAGACACGGCAAACAGTGAAATCAATAACTTTACTGATGTTTATATGTTAAGTCTTATTGATGATACGGGAATTATCGCAAAAATCCGTACGCTTTACAAGTTTTTAGATCCGATTATCTATGCATGTGCAGGTCTGACGGGACTTTGTGTTGTCCTTATTATTGTATTTTCAAGAAAGTACATTGCAAATATCTTCTACTGGATTGCTACCTCGGTTATGTGCATGTCGGTACTTTCGCTTGTGCCGGTACTTGTGGTAAAGCTTTCAGGCATCACAGACAGACTGATTATCAGAAACAAATGTACATATACAGCTTATACTGCTCTGTTTTCGGACATTATGAATACACTTGTAATTGACCTGATTTTTGTATTTGCTGTAGGTGCAGTTATTCTTTCAATAGGAGTTATTATCTCAAAAATAGGAAAGAAGAATGTATAATAGATTGAATTAAGTAAACAGGTATTATCCTGTTTGCTTCAGTCAGTCGAAAAAGTCTTAGGTTATAAAACTAAAAGTTTTGATCAAACTTTTTCAAAAGTTTGCGGTTTCCAAAGGCAG
>JAFQBO010000163.1 GCA_017416665.1 Oscillospiraceae bacterium | reverse complement strand
GTACAGCTGAGCAGAATACTAAATTACTCACTCTTCTTAAAGCAGGTAAACTTATAAATCCTGATGGAAAAACGATTATTCCAGATATAAGCGGTAAGTATTATCCTGCATGTTCATCCTCTCATACTTCATTAGTAGACGGACTTAAAGAAATAGGTGTTGATAGTTCATATGCTCATCGTAAAGAAATAGCAATAGCAAATGGTATATCAAATTATTCAGGTACAGCAGATCAAAATACATCACTTTTAAAGCTTCTTAAAGCCGGGAATCTTATCAGATCTGATTATGTTGCACCACCTGCAATAGTTGATTACATTGTAACTCTTGATGCAAATAAGGGAAGTGCTTCAATTGCTTTCATGACAATTGCTTCTAATAGTGTCTACAACGGTCTTCCAACAGCATACCGTGAGGGCTATACCTTTACAGGCTGGTACACAACAGCAAACGGTGGTAAAAAGATAACCGACGGAATGTCACTTGTTTCTGCATCCAATCATACAATATATGCAAACTGGACAGCAAACAAATATGTTGTTACATTAAACAACAATGACGGAACAGGTTTATCGAGTCAGAAAACTGTTACATACGACACCGCTTACGGTGATCTTGTTGCACCCACACGTTCAGGATATACATTTATCGGTTGGTATACTGATATAATCGGCGGAACAAAAATATCATCTTCAACTATTCACAATGTTGCAGATAACCGTACATTATATGCTAACTGGACACCTAATAAGTACAGCGTTAGTTTTGATTTAAATGGCGGAAGTGGAAGTTTTTCCGCTATAAATGTTGAGTATGACGGAATATACGGTGATTTACCCATTCCTGAAAGAGCAGGTTATAATTTTATTGGTTGGTTTAATGCTGCTGAAAACGGAGTTCAAATCTCTCAAAATTCACGTGTTGAAATAACATCCAATCAAATACTTTACGCTCGTTGGCAGCAAATAGTGACAACAACTACAAGTACAACAACGACTACTACAATCACGACTACCACAACAACTACAAGTACAACAACATCAACCACTTCTACAACGACTACAAGTACAACAACCACCACTACTACAACTGCTCCAGTTGTTACAATAAAACCTGATGATGTAATTAATGATGACGATACGGCAATCATTATTTCCGATGTGAAAGCAGCAGTAGGCGAAACAGTTGATATTTCCATTGATATAAGTAACAACCCCGGAATAGCATCTCTTGGTTTTGAGTTATCTTACGATCCTGAATGTGTCGAGTTTATTGATTCGGTTAACGGAACAATTATGGGAGAGTCATACTTTGAATGTGTGAACAACCCAAAGAATAACATTATATTTGTTCAGTGGATAAACTTCGAAAATGATATAACAGAAAGTGGGACCATTCTCGTTCTTACCTTTAAGGTGCTTGATGATGTCACATCAGACAGCACAAAAATAGGAATTTCCTGTAAAAACGATGACATCAAAAACTTTGAAGATCAAATAATTCCTGTTAAAATCAAATCAGGAAATATTACTATTAGCTCTGAAAACAATATTGCAGGCGATGCAAATGGCGATGAGGTTATAGATCTTAAAGATGTTATAATTATCAGACGATACATTGCAGGCGGTTGGGATATTAATATCAACGCTGAAAATGCAGATGTAAATAATGATGACAAAATAGATCTCAAAGATGTAATTCTTATAAGACGTTATATTGCAGGCGGTTGGGATATAGAGCTTGTATAATATTTAGGAGGAAATAAATGAAAAAAATATTATCTTTATTACTTTCATTTGCGATGTTTATGTTATGCTTCAACGTAGATACTCCGTTTTCCTATGCGGATACACAGGCAATGCTTTCAATTGCCGATGTAACTGGCGAAGCAGGGGACACAGTTGATGTTGAAGTAGAAATCAGCAATAATCCCGGAATCATCGCATTAAGCTTTGATGTTGAGTATGATGCAAGCAAATTAAAACTTGTAAATGCAGAAGACAAAAAGATTCTCGGCACATCAACAGCTGTATTTGGAAACGATTTATCTGCAAACCCATACAGACTCTGCTGGGATGACCTCTCAGACAAAAACAACGAAGAAAATGGCGTATTAGCTACACTTACATTTGAAATTCTTGAAGATGCAACAGGTGCAGCTGATATTGAAAT
>JAFQBO010000162.1 GCA_017416665.1 Oscillospiraceae bacterium | reverse complement strand
GGGTATTTCCGAGGTAAACCCTCTTGCACCGCATTATGTCTGCCCGAAGTGTAAACACAGTGAGTTCATACTGGACGGTTCATACGGTTCAGGCTTTGACCTTCCGCAGAAAAACTGTCCGCACTGTGATATTGATATGATCCGTGAGGGTCATGACATTCCGTTTGAAACGTTCCTCGGCTTTGACGGTGACAAAGCTCCGGATATAGACTTAAACTTCTCAAACGAGTATCAGAGTTTTGCTCACAGATATACGGAAGAACTTTTCGGCCCTAAAAACGTGTTTAAAGCGGGTACGATAAGCGGTGTGCAGATAAAAACAGCGTTTGGCTATGTAAAGCATTATCTTGAGGATAAATGTAAAAACGTAAATTCAGCTGAGGAAAACAGACTTGCCATCGGCTGTACAGGCGTTAAGCGTACAACCGGACAGCATCCGGGAGGAATGGTTGTTGTGCCGTCCGATTATGAGGTTTACGACTTTACACCTATTCAGCATCCTGCGGAATCTGAGGAATCGGGAGTAGTTACAACACATTTCGACTTCCATTCACTTCATGATACCATACTCAAGCTTGACGAGCTCGGACACGTCGTTCCGACACTTTACAAACACCTCGAAGATCTTACGGGAATGAAAATCAAAGACGTTCCGGGTGCAGATCCGGAAGTAATAAAGATGTGTTCTTCATGCGAGGTTCTCGGCGTTACAGAAGAAGAAATTTACTGTAAAACAGGAAGTCTCGGTATTCCGGAAATGGGGACAGGCTTTACAATTCAGATGCTTATTGATGCCAAACCTACAAAATTCAGTGATTTCCTTCAGATTTCGGGATTGTCACACGGTACAGACGTTTGGCTCGGTAACGCAAAGGATCTTATCGAACAGAATATCTGTACGATTTCCGACGTTATCGGTACTCGTGACAGCATCATGACCTATCTGATTTATAAGGGTGTTGAACCGCTGGAGGCATTCAAGATTATGGAGTTTACACGAAAGGGTAAAGCACCTGAACAGTTTACTCCCGAAAGAATAGAAATGATGAAAAGTCATAATGTTCCTGACTGGTACATTGAAAGCTGTCTGAAAATCAAGTACATGTTCCCGAAAGCCCACGCCGCCGCCTACGTTATTGCGGCAATAAAGCTCGGCTGGTTCAAGCTTTACAAGCCTCTTGAATTCTATTCGACCTACTTTACCACAAGAGGTGCGGATTTTGATGTTCAGACGGTAATGAACGGAATAAATTCTGTAAGAAACAAAATAGAGGAACTACGACAAAAGGGTAATGATAAAAGTGCCAAGGAAAAGGATACTTATGATCTTCTGCTTATCATCAACGAGATGATGTCGAGAGGTTATGATTTTCTGCCGGTTGACATTTACAAGTCACATGCGACAAAATATATGATAGAAGACGGCAAAATCCGAATACCTTTCAATGCTATATCGGGTGTTGGTGAAAATGCTGCCATAAAGCTTTATGATGCGGTACAGCAGGGTGACTTTATTTCAATAGAGGAGTTACAGACAAACAGTGGTGCGTCAAAAACAACAATAGAGGCACTTGAAAATATGGGAGCATTGGGCAGTCTGCCTAAAAGCAACCAGATGTCACTCTTTTAACTTGACTTTTTGTAAATAATCTGCTATCATATTATCATGTTAGCGTACTAAAGTGAATATTAAGGAGAATTTTATGAAAAAATATGATTTGATTACTCCGGAAGGTACAAAGGACCTTCTGTTTGATGAATGTATTATAAGACAGTCTGTTCAGAAGAAAATACACGATATTTTCGGGAGCAGAGGTTACAGTGAGCTTATAACTCCTGCAATAGAATTTTACGATGTGTTTAACCATAATTCCGAATATTTTCCACAGGAAAAACTCTACAAGCTTACCGATTCAAAGGGAAGACTGCTTGTACTTCGTCCTGACAACACGATTCCTATAGCAAGAATTGTTGCAACACGTCTCAGAGAAACTGCACTTCCTATGCGTCTTTACTACAATCAGAGCGTGTTCAATATGGCACCGTCACTCAAGGGCAGAAGAGATCAGACAATGCAGACAGGCATCGAGCTTATCGGTTCTTCATCTGAAATGGCTGACCTTGAAGTTATTTCAACAGCTATTGAGGTTCTTGGCTCAAGTGCATCAAAAGGCTTTTCACTTGAAATCGGTGATGTGAGACTTTTCAGAGAACTTGTGAACAAGCTTGATACAGACGACGAAAACAAGGAAATTATCAGAAACTACATTGAAACAAAGAATTATCCTGCTCTTAACGACTTCCTTGATTCAATAGGTAAAAATGATGTGACACACGCTCTTAAAAAGCTTCCGAGACTTTTCGGCGGAGAAGAAATTTTTGACAAGGCATCAAAGCTTTTCTCAGACGAAAAAATTGATGCCATACTTTCAAATCTCAGGGATCTTTATAACAAGATTTCACAGATTATCGGAAACGGTACTCTTACAGTTGATCTCGGTATGGTAAACAGAACCGATTACTACACAAGCGTTATTATCAAGGGTTATCTTGAGGGTTACGGTGAAGAAGTGCTTTCAGGCGGACGTTATGACAAGCTGATAAAGGATTTCGGATATGATGTTCCTGCTGTAGGTTTTGCGGTGAATGTTGACGCTGTAACAGATGTTGAAATAAAGAATACTCAGATAGAGTCAAAGACTGTTGATGCTGTTGTATTTGCACAGGCAGGCTTTGAAATGAAGGCTCTTGAAATTGCCGCTGATTTAAGAAAAGACGGTAAAATCATTGAAATGTCTTTATTTGATACACTTGAAGAAACAAGGGAATATTGCCGTGAAAACGGAATATCAAAGCTTATTATTGCTGATGAAAATGTAAAGGAGGCACAGTAATGTATAAACCACTGAGAATAGCTCTTACTAAGGGCAGACTTGAAAAGGATACTGTAGGACTTCTTGAAAAAGCAGGATTTGACTGCAGTGCTATAAGAGACAAGGGAAGAAAGCTTATTCTTCCTGTAAAAAATGCAGATATTGAAGTAGTGCTTGCAAAGGCGAATGACGTTATTACTTATGTTGAACACGGCGTTTGTGATATGGGTGTTGTAGGTAAGGACACTATTATCGAAATGAGCGGAAAGTTTTTCGAGCTTGTTGATTTGGGCTTTGGAAGATGCAAGTTTGCACTTGCTGTAAAAAAAGGCACAGACTTCTATGAAGGCTACGGCGTAAAGACTATCGCTACAAAATATCCGAACGTTGCAAGAACGTTCTTTGAAAGCAAAGGCATGGATATTGATATTGTCAAGATTGAGGGTTCTGTTGAACTTGCACCGCTTCTTGAACTGTCAGATGGCATCGTGGACATTGTTGAAACAGGTACTACACTCAAGGAAAACGGTCTTGAAGTAATCGAAGATATTGTTCCTATTTCAGCAAGACTTATCGTAAATACAGTAAGCCTCAAGCTTCGTCAGAAGGAAATCGAAGATCTTATTAATATTATAGAGGAGAATTTAAAATGATAAAGAAGATTTATGCAAACGGCAAAGATGAAATAGAATTCCTTGAAAGCCTTAAAAAACGCAGTGGTGAAACAAATAAAAAGGTTGAGCAGGTTGTAAACGAAATAATCGAAAACGTTAAGGAAAACGGCGACAAGGCTGTAAATGACTACACACTCAAGTTTGACGGCAGTCTTCCACAGTACTACGAAGTGCCACAGGACGTTATCAATGACGCTCTTGATGAGGCTGATGAAGATTTTGTAAATGCACTCCTGAATTCTATGGAAAACGTGGCAGAGTTCCACAACCGTCAGAGAGAAAACGGCTTTATGATGTCTAAGGACAATGGCGTGATGCTTGG
>JAFQBO010000161.1 GCA_017416665.1 Oscillospiraceae bacterium | reverse complement strand
TTCCGATGATACGCCCTTTGTCAAGGTCAAGACAGTATGTCCGTGACGGCTTTTCTGCTTCTTCCTCTATATCAGATAAAGGAATTTCAATATCTACAGCCATTTAATCACCGCCTGTCAAGAACATAGTATTTTTTTCCGCCGTTTAAAACAAGCAGATGGACGTATTCGCCGTTTTTCAAATTGGAAAGTCGTGCAGGTACAGTCGGTCTGACAATAAGCTTATCATCATTTAACGCCTGTACTCTTAATGGATTTTCCAAAATTACAGTACCGATTATAAGGTCAGTTCCGGACGGTGCCATTTTCTGAAGCATTCCTTTTAAACTGTCAGCTTTGTTCATGAAATCCCTCCTTACTTGTTTACAGAATTAAGCTTTAAATTCATTGTATGACTGCTTCCTTTGAAAGTGTGGGTATCTTCATCAACCCAGAACGTACCGCATATACTGAGAGGAGCAATTTTCACATAAACGCCCGTACCCGAAATGACATCAGGAATTCCAACAGCCTCCACATCAAGACTTATCTCCGGAGTGCTGATTTCCTTTAAAGTTTCACTGATTTGCTGAGTAAGCTTTGCCTGTGAAAGATCCTCGTCCTTTTTTTCAATATCCTGAAAGATACCGATTTTCTTTTCAAGAGCTTCATTCTTTTTTACAGCATATACAGCATCTTCATCTGCAAGAATTTTCAAACGTGTTTTTATGTCTTCTATACTCTTTTTGTTGTTATACGAAATAATATTTTCACCTGTTTCAAGAACCCATTGAAGAATGTTTTCACAGCGTTTTAAAAGACTTAAAGTACCTTTTGAAGACTGTATGCAGTATTTGTTGCCTGTTGCCTTGAAATCCTGTGAAATCGCATCAAGAATAACGTCCCAAGCCGTAGTTTTGGACTTTGTAAGCTCAGGAATTTTATATGATGCATCTGCAACATTTGAATATCTGATACCAAAACGTTTGCACACATCAATAAAAATATCGTGTACGGTTTTGTTTTCGTACACGAAAGTATCTTTATTGTTTGCAAGATAAATGCCGTTGTCGTAAGCAGTTATCGGCATTTTCAGGCTTTCAGACTGTTGCTGTGACATGATTATCCCACGAAACAGTTCTTTTCCCTTAAAACTGAAAACAATGCTGTCACCGTTTGTAACGTCAATACCGCTTTTTATTTTTTCCGTATCAACAAGAGAAACACTCAGTGAACGTGCGGCAGAACTTTTGCGACCTTTCCATTTTATACTTTCAACCAGCTCTGAAATGTCGTAGGCTTTGCTGTTTTTGTACAGAATAAGAGTTACATCATTCATTTCTGCTCCTTTCACGGAATTGTAAGAGTAATACCGATTTGGATTATATTCGGATTTGAACCTATAAGCTTTTTGTTTGCGTTATAGATTTTTGTGTATTGTGAGCCATCACCATAGAACTTTTTTGCAATATTCCATAATGAGTCGCCCGACTTTGTTGTGTAGGTCTGAGGCTTTTTCTGATTGTTTACCCTTGCTGTCTGCTTTTTGGAAACTACAGCTTTTTTACCGCTTATATTTATCTGTCTGACCTTAATCGGATAATATTCTTTAAGCGTTACCGAATAATCGTACGAACCGACATCACCACCACTCTGGGAATACGAAAAATCTTCGATTGTCATGTACCTTACAATATCACATTTGGTTATGTACAGCCTTATCGGGATTTTTTCTTCCATCCAGGAAGATATTTTGGTGATATAGAAATGTGGCAGAAGCGGTTTTTTTACATTACAGCCCGGAAAGTAACTTTTCGGAAAAATTGAGGAGAACGAAATTCTTACAGCTTTAGGAGCGGAAATGATTGTTGTTTCAGTCATACCGACAATATCAATGCTGTCATTGTTTCCGCTTTTCTGAACCTTGATACTTTCGGGATTGACAGGCATCTGAAGTTTTGTTTGTTCCGCTTCAAACCATATCTGATATGAATTAGATTTCATATGTGTTGTCACCCTCCTCAAAAATTTCCTGAGCAAGAATATTCATAAGAACAGGTTTCATGTGGTCAAATAATATCTCCACAACCTGCTCTTTGTTCATACTGCCTTTAACATCAATACTGCCTTTTCCGTTTATATCAATGGAAAATTCACGCTTTGATGCACTGTCACTATTTCTTTCAAACGGCTTTACAGGTGAATCCGGAGGCGGAATAAACAGGGTTTTATCTGAAAAACTCTGAAGAACATTTTCGCTTTCTGATGAACTGAAAATATTCCTGCTGATTTCAGAAGTATCATTTTCCGATGAAAAAATATTGCTTACGGTTGATTTTGAATTGTTGAATATAAGTTCTTTTTCATTAAAGGCTGATGAAATCATTGAACTGTTATTCAGAATTCTTTCGGTTTCAGAAGCGGTGTAAATTCTTTCACCACCCTGTAAAACTACAAGTTCCGGACCTCTTTCACCTACAAGTGCAAGACCTGATTTTGCTGAAAGTGTACCTGATGCGTATTGATTGTCGGGATTTGAATTTTCAGAAGACAAACTCGGAATTTTAATACTTACAGAATTGAATTTTGCCTGAACAGCAGCTGCTAAATTGCTGGCAGCAGTAACCGCAACAGATTGCGTGTCGCGTATACCCTGAGCATAGGAGCGTATAATTTTTACAGCCGCATTTTTTACATTTCCGTCGAGACCTTCAATTTTCTGAATACTTTGTTCAGCTGTATTAAAGGCTTGGTTCATGTGTTCTTCGATATTAGTTTCCCATTCTGCAACAAGTTCAGCAGATTCAGACTGTTTGGAATCAATTTCACCGAGTGTTTCAGCCATTTTACCTACAACCTCAGTGTTGCCGTTTTCAATATGAGCAACCATGCTTTCTGCAAGTCCTGCGGCTTCAGCATCGCCGCTTCTGACATACTGCATCATAAGGTCATAGTTTGCTTGTGTAATGCCGAGCGTTTCAGCTGATACAGAAGAAAGATATGAAATATTTTCGCTGTAAGCCGTCCAGTATTCAAGCTGTGAATCAAGAGCCGTCTGTGCATTTTCTACAGTAGCTTCTGTGTTCATCTGAGCTTCATCAAAGAGTCCGAATTGCCCCATAAAACTTTCATATGCAGCATTATACGCTTCGTCGTAAGCTTCAGCAAGCTTGTATATTTCGTCCGCCTGTAATTCTACTGCTTCATGTGCGGCTTCCAGAGGATCTTTTATTTTTTCTGTAGTTTCAGTTGCATTTTCCATCATAGTAATATAATCATTACCATTTAAAGCAGTTTCCTCTAAAGATTTACGAAGTATGTTATATGTTTCGCCGCTTTCATCTACGATATTGGCATGATATTTAAAATCAGCATCAAGCTTATTCAACTCTTCTTCTGCTGTTTTAAGACTATCTTTGGTATTTTCCACTTCATTTTCAGCCGCACTAAGAGCACGTGAGTAATCGTACCAGGAACCATATTCATCGCCCCAGTCAGAATCAAATGCAGTCCATCCATCGTCATCATTATTAAGTTTCTTTAATTCTGCAAGCTTATTTTCTGCTTCCGCTACAGTATCTCTATATCCATTGATAATTTTAATCTGTTCAACAAATTCATCAGTACCATTTGTAATAAAATCCATAGATAACTGTGTTTTATCAGAATTGGTTTTATCTATAATCTGTCCAGCTATATCTTCAGGATTGAGATTAGTAATCTCACCCGTATCATAATTAACCTTAATATCACAGTTAAAAGTGTTATTAAGGTAATCAGCATAATTTGACATTAAATCAAGGTCAGCATTGGTAAGCTGAGCCTTTTCGGAAAGTGATTCAAGATTTGCAACAGCAATCATACCGCTTGTCTGGGTATTTGAAATGTCGGTCAGTTTACTGTCATATTCTGTACGGAGTCTGTCGAGTGCCTCACTGCTTTCTGTAAGTCTTTGTGAATATTCCTCTATAGCACCTCCGCCCTTTTCATACTGAGCGTTGAGCGTATCAAGTTCAGCAGAAAGAGACTGTGCTTCCTGTGAGTTTTCACCGTACATATCACACACATTTCTGTATGATGTTTCAGTAGCTTCAATTTCTTCACGGCACTGCATCAGAGTTCCGTTATAATCCTCGACCTGTTCTTCAGCAGAACTGAAATGATAGGCGAGTGAACCGATTATACCACCTGCCACACCAATAGTTCCGATGATAATTCCAAGCTTGCTCGCAGAGATGGTTATATTCAACGCTTTCATAGCAGTATTGAATGCAGTAACAACGGTACTGCACACTGTAACAGCACCTGCGGCAAGTCCGAGAGCAGTTGTAACGCCTGTAATTCCTGCAACAACTGTCGGATTATTTTCGGTAAATTCTGTAAGCCATACAAGTGCGTCCGTACCTGCATCGGCAAAATCACCCACAACGGGATTAAGTACATCACCAATCGCAATTTTAAGGTTATTGGCGGCGTTTCTGGTAATATTCAGACGGCTTTCAAGAGTTCCGTAACGAAGTTCGGCTTCTGTTGCAAGAGCTGTATTTTCGTCCCAGGCTTCGCCTGCAAGCTTAATAGCACCGCTAAGACCATCACTGTTGTTTGCAAGAGCTTTTACAGCGTTAGACAGTCTGATTTCAGTGATACCCATGTTTTCAAGTACAACTGTAGCGGTAGCACCATTTCTTTCAACGTCATTAAGTCCGTCAATAAAAGCGTACAAAGCACCAGCGGCGTTATCCTTAAAGGCTGTCTGAAATTCTTCTGCTGTCATATTTGCAACTGAAGAAAAATCATTAAGACTGTCGTTTCCGGTTTCCACAGCAATCTGAATGTTTGAAAGCAGGGTAGACATTGCACTACCGCCAGCATCGGCTTCTATGCCGACAGAAGACATTGCCGCCGCAAGACCGAGAATATCAGATTCCGTAAGTCCAGCAAGAGTACCGGCAGATGCCATTCGTGTTGCCATTGCAACTATGTCAGCTTCCGTGGTTGCGAAATTATTACCCAAAGCAACAACAGTTGAACCGAGATTTTCATATTTGTCTGCCGCCATGCCTGTAATGTTTGAATATTTGGCGAGATATGATGCCGCTTCATCAGCCGCAAGGTTTGTGGACTCACCGAGATTAATCATAACCTCGGTAAATCCCGTAACATTTTCGGTTTCAATACCAAGCTGTCCGGCTGATTCCGCCACTCCTGCAATTTCAGTTGTGGTTGACGGAATTTCAAGGGACATAAGCTTGATTTCGTCACTGATTTCACTCAGCTGTGCTTCACTTCCGTTTACTGTCTTGTAAACACCTGTTATAGCACTTTCATATTCGATAGCGGCTTTTGAACATGCAACAAAAGCGTCTTTTATTCCGACGATTACTCTTTCAACGGCAAGTGCTGTAAAAGCAGACTCAAGAAGCTGGGCTGTACTTTCACCCTGTCTGCCGAGTTTCTCACTTTCATTTGACGCTCTCCTTACAGCAGAAACATATTCTTCAGCCTGCTGTTCAGATTTGTTAAGAGCATCAGCGACCTGTTTTTCTCCAACAGCTGTTTTGGTTGCAGAAGTGTGAAGTTTTTCGTCAGCCTGTGCTGCTTCAAGTGCTGCTCTGGCATTGTCCTGTGCCGCATCAGCCGCTTTTTCTGCGGCATCAGCTTTTTTTCTGAGTTCTGCCGAAACCTTTTCAAGTCGTTCAGCTTCAAGAAGTGCGGCGGTGGCTTTTTCATTCATTGCCTTTGTGGATTTTTCGGAAGCGTCCTTTGATTTGGCTTCGGCGGCTATCTGTTTTTCAATTTCAGTGTAATTTCGTCTTGCTATTTCTGCCATACGTTCTGACTTATCAGCTTTCATCTGTGCAGTTTGTGCCGCTTTACGCATTTTCTCCGCCTCGTCAACCATAGCGGTTGCAAGCTCTCTTGAATGCGATGCAGCCTGTGATGTATCACCTGACAGTCTTGCAAGTGAGGCAGAAACCTGAGCCGCTGTTTTAGATGTATTATTCATGGAGGAGTTTACCTTTGCAAAATCTTCCTCCATACCGGCAATAATTCTTTTTCCATTTGTACCTATATCATTTAAAACAGGACTGACTTTATCCGTCAGCTTGATTTCAGCAGTCATTACATAACCCATTTACAGCCTCACCCCACTTTTCAGCATAGCAAGCAATATTTCAATTTCCGTCCTGCAGGAGTTCTTTGATTCACAGATCTCGGACGCAATGTAAAAAAGCTTTGTCCTGTAGGACATTTTGTCAAATTCTTCCATACGGAGTCCGTGACGCTGCCACAGGACATGAGCCCAGTATTCAAATGAACCACTGCAGGAGATTAGTTTTTTGCTTCATCAAGTTCATCAGACTTTTCGTTGTTTTCAAGCATACCCAGTGCAGTCATGACAGTTCTGAAAACATAATCATATTCACTCTGCTTTGAAAAAACTTTAAGCGGCATTTCAGTAATGTCACAGCATTTGTAGAAGTCCATCATTTCCTTGTCCTTGAGGTCAGGATATACAAGAGCCTCCACAATAATGTGACGGAAAGCCTTTCCGTTATCCGATTCACTCTGGAACACAACTTCACCGCCGTTGATATACGGATGACCCGACTTGTCAAGAGCGATTCTGCGTGTACGGTAATTCTCGTTGATTTTTCTGATTGTGTCAGCTGAAAGAACCTTGATTTCCATTTCAAGCGGATTACCGTTTTCGTCCTTAAAGTTTTCAGGAGCAGGAACTTTTACGATTTCTTCCTTCTGTTCTCTCATAAAGTATGATAAATTCTTTTTCATTTTGAATATCCTCCGTTTAAATTTATTGGTAAAAAAACAAGCGTCCTTTTTTAAGAACGCTTGACATTACAGAATTTTATTGATATAATAAGGGTGTGGAAAGGGTTTCTGCGATAAGCGGCTTACCCTCATAAGTTAAGTTATTAAGAAATAATCGCCTTATGTGGTAGTGGGGCGATTATTTCTTTTTGGTATTGTTACTGAGTTTGATTATTTCGATAATTACAAGTAAAAGTGTAAGTATTTCCATGGTACTCATAGTAACTCACCTCGTTTCCGAGGGAAAGATTAAACCGCCTACCGTTATGCAGATTCCCGATCCACTGTTAAATTATATCATATTCTGTAAGTATTTGTCAATCAACCGTCCGGAGATTATGTTTACTCTGAGGACGGTTTTTATTTTGCTCTGACTTAAATTACGTCCTTTGCATTAAAGGAAATAGCGTCTTCTCTTGCTCCACCACCAGTATCAAGAGCCATAAGCGGAATATCACCTGTAAGTACACAGCCGACTGCCGTAACAACATCTGAACCGTATTCCTGATAGTAGTCAGAGCCTTTGTCATCCATAACACCCTGAATTGTCAATTCAGGAGTTATACCATCCTTCTGATACTGCTGGATTTTCTCCTTGAGCCAAGGTGTTGAAACTCGATGGGTAATAGAACCGGTAATCTTGTAACCCGTCCAGCGTGAACTCGGAGAACGTTCTCCCAGAACTTTTCCTTCCCACACATCGGGAGTGAACTTGATTTCACACTTTACTCCTGTAAGTACCTGAACACCGTCAATAAAAACCTTACCCTCACTGAGTGCAATAGGATTTGCGTTATATCTGCCGTTCATAATTTACCTCCTTATCTTGTTTTTACAGTAAAATAGAGCTTTTCGGCACTGTCAACAGGCTGAAGACCAACATTGAAGTAAGTACTATCGCCGATACTTTCACCTCTGACAACTGCAAAATCAGTGTTATAGTCAACATTCTGAATTGCACCTGCATCAAAGAACTGCTTTAAAATGCTTCTGCCCATTCCGTCCATAACATCCCAGCCGGTTTCGTTGTTGCTGTATCTGTTTGGCGGAAAGTTAAGGCGTAAAGCCTCTGCAAAGCTGTCAAACACTCTTAAAACTCTGTTTTTGCTGTAGCTGACATCTTTGGTTTCTGTAAACGTTGTAAGACTGTTAATGTCGTATTCAACCACAACATCACCGTTTTCAGAGTATGAAAAGAAGAATTCGCCATTCTGAATTGCCGAAACAGCCTCTTCATGTGTTTTAGGTTTTGCAACGGCATCAGCACCGACATAAATCTTATGCGTATTGCTCTGAGTGTTTGTCGCTGATGCATCAGCACCTGCAACCCAGGCTGTAGCCTGAGCATTGGTAAGCTCTACACCATCAATGACAACGGAGTTTGTAACATTGATAATGCCTTCATAGTCAGCTTTATAGTCAGGAACTACAGCCTTTACGCCCATTCCTGCATTTTCACGAAGATACATAATCTTTGTTTTGCATGCCGCAAGCAGTGATTCATCGGTAACAGGGAAGGCGAGTGTGTTGAAACGTACCTTTTCAATGTTGTCGATAAATGACGTAATATCAGCATTTTCCGATGTGCCATCATCACCGCCTGTAAGACTTATAGCGGCAGTTTCTGAAATTTCTGTACCTTCTGTAGCAGTAAAGCTTATGTACTTACTGTTTTCAAGATCAGCAACAGATGTTATACCCTCAAAGCTTTCTGCTTCGTAGCTGTCAAGATAAACCTTAACATCAAATCCCGAAACAGGATTTGCGGAAACTGAAAATTTAAGTGCGTTGCCTCTTGAACCGCCATACTTTGCCTCAGCTGAAAGACCGCCACCCGTCGCAGTTGCCTTTGCACCTGATTTCACAATGTAAACAATAACTGTAGCCGCATTTTTGAACGCTTCACGGATAAGAAGCATTGACGAATTGTCATCGTAAACGCTGAAACCAAGCTTGTGGATTTCGCTGTCAGCTGACTGGGCTGAAAGAGTGATAAACTCCTTTTCAGGTCCATACGAATGATTGATAAGTGGAATAAGCACGATGCCGTTGTCAGGACTGCTTAAAGTATTGTGATTTGACGCTTCAAAATTAATGTAAGTTCCCGGTCTTACTTTTCCGACCGCCTTGCTGAATGTTCCTCCTGCCATGATTATCTGACCTCCTTGTTTTTCCATCTGTCGATTATTGCTTTCATTTCTGAAACGGTGTATTTACCTTTCAGATTGTAAGTAGCACCATCAAAGGTACTTGTTGTTACACCAAACAGCTTTTTACAGTTTTCTCTGAGCTGTTCAAGTGAAAATTTTGGAGCAGGTACTGTCTGCACCTCTTTTTTGATTTCTTCCTTTTTCATGCTATAGCTTTCCTCCGTTCAAATAAAAATTTTGTATCAGTTCGCCATTCTGCGGTGTGTAGTTATGCCTGCTCATCCAGTCAAGCTGTAACTGATATGCACATTCATCAGCTTTTTTCAGCTGAGTATTGACAATGCGGATAAAATTTCCTGTACGTTTTCCATCAAAATTTACTTCGGGAATAAGCCTGCGAGCCGTGTTGATGCTGTGACATACGGGAACAGCCAGCTGGTATGCAAGCTCTGTACTACTGTGAAAGAAGTTCACAAACATTGAATATTCCGCCCTGTATCCGCTGAAAGTATCAGGCTGAAATTCTATTTCTGGTACAGGAAAGTAAACGGACGGAACAACAAAGCTTTCGGGAATGTTATGATAATACGGTGTCGGGTTTCCGCACGTCTCAAGAATAAATCTGATTATCGACGCAATTTCCTGTTCAATCATAGCTTCACTTCCTTATCTGAAATAACTGTCCATCCACTTTGAAACCATTTCCTCAAGCAGTAACGGAAAAAGTCTTTCAAGAATTTTAATTCCGCTTTCCCAGTAATGTTTGCCTTTGACCCATTGCTGTTTCAGAACCATACCGCTGTCAGAAGACGGATCATAAATAAACCTGTCATTTTCCCAGTAACCCGGTACAAACCTTCTTTCAACACCTTTTTCACATGTCCAGTGTCCGTCATTTACAAATGTTGCATAGCTTGCATTTGTACCTACTGTAAGAGTAAGACCACCCTCGGAAATTTCCCAGACATTTTCACTTTCACCCTTGTGAAAGCTTGCAAGCAGATGTCTTGTGTCCATGACTTTTCGGCGTATGATTTCATCCTGAATTATCCTCAGAAACTCAAGTCCGATTCCCTCAAGGAAAGTTGACAACGCTCTTTTGAATTCGCCGTTTCCTGCACGACTGCACTTTTCAAAGAAGTTGTTCATGTTAAAGCCTCCTGTTCCTTGATACGTTTTATATACACATAAGTGTGATGATTACGGATTTTCACAGGCTTTTCAGCCGTATATTCAAACTCTGAATCGCAGTCAACCACCTTGTCGTTTATGCGTATATCCGTATCAATGGGAAGTGTCAGCTTTATTTTTTCTCTGAGCACATTCTGAGGCTGTTCCTGTTTTACCGACGCTTCAAGCGATTCCACACCAAAATGACAGATAACTTCCTTTTCATCAGGCTTTTCGGGATAGCTGAAATCCAAAGACGGCTTTAAACCGTAGCCGATGGTTCTTTCGGTTTTTTGAAGATGGTATATATTGCATTTGTGATTGAGTAAATTTTCAAATGCCATAAAACCTCCTTTTTCTATTGTAATAACTTGTAACGCTTAAAACTTTATATTTTTAAATACTATTCTGTAGGGGACGGCGCCCACGACGTCCCGTTAATCAAAAATCATAATTAGCGGTGCGTCTAGGCGACCAACGGAAGTGCCTGTGGTACGCCGCACCCTACAAAATTTCAGCAGTTTTTTTAAAGCAGATTACAGTTTTCTCAACCTCATTGTAACTCCGTTTTTAACCTTAGCCTTAACAAATTCCTCAAGAAGTGGCTCAATGCCCGAATCCGAAATACTTCTGACAGAATTTTCAGCAGTATAGCTGTAGTCATCAAACGTTTCCGACTTCAGCTCTTTCGCAGAAGTTACAGAATTATAGCCGTAAATCTCAGCAAGGAGAATTATGGCTGTTTTAACACTCTGCGGAATTTCGTCATATTCCGAAAAGTCGTTGTTTGTATATGATATGACATACTGTTGTGCTCTGAAAATATCAGTGATAAGACGTTCACTTGTTCTTTCCTGTACAGCCTTTATGTCGGAATAGTTTCTGACATCATCGGGTGTTACCCATAAGTCTGTCATTTTATTCAGTCCTTTCAAAGAAACCGGTTTTCATAAGTCTGTCAGCAATTTCTTCATCAACAGGAGCAGGAATATCCTTTTTGAATACAAGTTCTCTGAAACGGTATGAACCACCCTTTTTAAGGGTAATAAAAACGCCTGTTTTCTCCGTTTCGGAGATTTCAGGCTCAGTTTCAGTATCGGGTTCAGACGGCTGAAAAGCATCCGTCATTTCGTCAAAATCTGTTTCGGCAGTGATTTCTTCCGAAATAATCATTTCTTCGTCAGTTTTCTTTTTTGCCATAATCATACTCCTTTCTTATCCCGCAAAATTACCGCCGATAACGAGTGCATCAGGGTTTACAATTTCCATGTCAAAGTCTGCAAGAAGTGTATATTCATGACGTGTTTTTCTTGGCACAACATCATGATAAACCTCAAGGCTCGGACCATAGATACCGTATGCAAGATTTTCGTAAGGCGTTACAATCAGAACGTCATCAGGGATAAATGCAACAGGAACGATTTCAAAACCATCATAATTGACATTTTTACCGCCTGTGATAATAGCATCACCAAGTGCGGAGTTTCTTTCCTGAAGCTGTCTCTTGTATGCTCTGTTTGCATTAGGAGAACAGAAAATCTTAATCTTTGACTTATCTTCCTGAGTGTAGAGGCTGTAGTACTTTGTCGGCATACTTGCAAGAAGTTCCGGAAATACAACATTGAGATAGTCAGTGCTGTCTGCAAGGTCAAACTTGTGCGTGGAAGCATCGTCAGTTGCAATATTAATCCAGCCGTTGTTAATCTTTGTGAAGTCATCAGATGAGCTTTCGTCACCGATAAAGGCAAGCTCTACAGTATCGTTTGCGAACTGCTGTGCAAAAAGCTTTGCAAGGGTGTCGTTTGCATTTTTGCCCTCGATGTTTTCTTTCAGATACTGGAATGAAACGTCATACGGCATAATTACACCCACAGCGTTAAGAGTACGGCGAAGCTGATTTGCTGTACCTGTTGCAGGATTATCGGCATTTTCAGCCTGACGGCGTAATGCACGTCTGCTAACTTCAAGGCTGTCAAGGTCTCTTGTAGTCTTTGTCATTCTGATGAAATTCACCTTGCTGAGGAAAGAAGAACAGTCCTGCATGTAGGTGAGGAACTTGTCTGACTGTTCGGCTGACATTTTACCGCCGTTTCCAAGAGCGGAAGTATCGACAGCTGCCTTTGAAATAATTGTTCTGTTACTTTTCATTTTTTGCCTCCTTACACAAAAAGTCCGTCAAAGACATCATTGTTTTTCTGGACATGTTCGTTATTGAGATTTGTCGGAATACCTCTTGACTGATACAGCGGTTCAACTGCCTTTGCAACAGCTTCTGAAATACGCCTGCTCAGGAGTTCTTCAGCGTCATTGCCGCTGTCGGAATCACTTTTCTGAACCTCTGATTCGTCGTCGTCTTTCTTTTTGGACTGAGTACTGTCAATCAGTGTCTTGAGCATTTCATGAATTTCTTTAAGAGTATTCATGTTCTTGTCACTGATTTTCTTGCCCGCCTTTTCAACAGGAGCAGCTGCCGAAATGACCGATGCAATGTCAGGTTCGGTAAGAATACCCTGTACAATCATATTGAAATCGTCAAGAGCCTCTCTGATAGTTTCCTCATCAGCCTCGAACACATCTTCGCCCAGAGCTGAATCGTATCTTGACAGCACCTTTCTGAGAGACTCAAAGCTTCTCCAGAAAAGTGTTGACTTCGCAGTTCTGTTGAAATCATCAGCAACCGCACCTTTTTTCACATTAAGCTTTTCAAACATACTTTTCCAAAATCCTTTCTTTTCATTATTTTTCACAGCCTTTTCCGTACGGACAGCCTTACCGCCCATTGAAAAGCCTGTAATTTTGCCTTTTTCAATGTCCTCCCACACATCAGGGTCAGACACCTCCACGGTCATAAGCCATGTACCTTTCAGAACAGTTTCATCATCAATGTTAAAATCAGATTTGGCAACCCAGCTTTCAACGACTGATGCATTTTCAAGCTTTTCAAAGTCGTGCTGAAGGTCAACGCCGTCACCGTTTTTCATGAACCAATACGCCGCCTTCTGAATTTCCTCAGCGGTCATGCTGTCGTTCTGAGTGTCTTCGCAGTCGGGTTCATAAACAATGCCCGTGACATAGTGGTTTTCACTGTCTTTCTTGATAATTCTACCTGACGTTACAAAGTCTGCCTGACCATTTTCAGCCTTTGCAATCAGAAACTGCCGTTTGTTTGCGGCAGAGTCCACAAGGGAAACAAACTGAATTTCAGCATCCGAAAGACTGTATACCTTTTCGCTTTTTCCCAATCTTCACACCTCCGTATTTTTATTTTGGGTATAAGAAAAACGCCTTTAAAAAGCGTTTTAATTATCTTTATAAGGTTTTAAAATTGGTATAGCTCTGCATGGCTGTTTTTATTCATTTCTGCTTCGCTATCGCTTGCATAAATGATAAAACAGCTCAAAAAATGCACCCTGTTTAAACAAGGTGCTTAATATATTGAATTTACTTATCAAATGCCTTATGATAATTTTCCAGATAGCGGTCAATAGCCTTATCCATTTTTTCGCTTGGAAACTTATCCATCAGCTCGTCATATACCGACCACAATGCACCAAGGGTTTCTTTATCAGCATTATCCATAAAATCAATAATATCATCTTCATCATCACCCAAAGCTTCAAGTCGTGGTGTCCATACATCTCGCTCAAGCCATGGATAGTTCAGATCCAATTCTTTTCGTTTTTTTATTGTTTCATAAAATCTTTCTATATCTACCATAGCATTTTCTCCTTTATGGTTGATTATCAGCATCCGGAAAAATAGTTGACGGGTAACCCTCATTGTCAACAAATATTCCTATACGAACGCCATTATATTCTCCAAAACGCTTTACTTTATCTGATTCAACTGTATTTACAATGTATGTACCAGCTTTTAAGACATCATCATTATTCCAATCTTTCGGAAACCATGATTGACCAGAATTATTACTTTTTTCATCGTCTTTATGCATTTCAACATTACCAATTCTTACACCATTATCATAAGTTTTGGTAATAGTATATTTATAGCCTTTGGATTCAAGCAGTTCTATATTAGCCTGAGAATGTCCTCCGCCTTTCATTTTTCCGCCGTTTTTCGCACTTGGCGGTTTTTTCGGATTCTTTAAGTTTGTAAAATCCCCAACAGTTGAATGCTTCAAAGTTTTATCCGATACTGTTATTATACCATCTTCTTTGAGTTCAGTCAACGTTTTAAAGACTTTTCTTTTACCGTATTTTGTATCAACGGTTTTGAAAAGTCTGTCAAGGTCAGCGTCATTCTGAATTACACCGCTTTCAAACAACGCCCATCGTGAATCGGAACGGAAATACTTTTTTCTCTCCTCGACTGTCTTTTTATTTTTAAGCCAGTCACATTTAATTGTAGCTTCGTTGATGCCTGCTCGTAATTTGTTTTCGGCATCAAGTTCGATTTCCCATTCGTCACCCATTTCAGCAATAGCCTGCTGCTGAAGTCTTTTTCGTTCTTCAAGGGGCAGTCCTAAAATCTCAGCTGACGGAACGCCTCTGTGAGTGCAGTGACAGTTTATTGTTTCTCCTGCCGGAAGAGCAGGATCATGAGGAATGTCCGCAAGGTATGTAATACCATCAGCACCGATAAGCTTGAAGTTCTGATTTTTCGGAACTCTCTGCCCGTTCATTTTTACATGATTTTCTCTCGGTTTGTTTTTATGACCGCCTGTGTGAATCCATTCCTTGAATTCTGATGCAGGACACTGTTGTATAGCTTCTTCCTGTGCCATGCTGTGTGCCCTGAGAATTTCAGTAACCGCCACACGTTTTGCCTTGTAATACTCGTCTCTGATGCCGTTTTCAAGTATATCCCTTGCAACAGCGTCAATGCCGTTTCCGTTTTTAAGACCTTTTGTCAGAATAGCCTCAATTTCGTTGTACGAGGAAAGGTGCATAAGTTCTGAAAGCTCGTAGCTCCACTGTGAAATCCAACCTGTTGTCTTTTTGGAAATCTGCTCGACTATCAGTTCGGAGTCCATGTCAGCTATGTAGATGTTTGCAAGGTGCGGAACATATTCAGTGTACCTGCCTAAGAAAATCGGAAACAGTTTGTCTCTGATTTTGTCAGTCTTTTTAAAATCCTCAAGTAACTTTTTGGTTTCATCAAAAGAAAGACCCTTTTCAGCGGCATCCTGTATAAGTTTTTCAATTTCCTCAGACTGCTCCTCAAAGACCTCTGCAAGTTCTTCCTCAAGCTCTTCAATCTGCTTTACGGTTTCTTCAGACTCAGCAAATCCTGCTCGTTCAAGCTCATCAGCCAGACTTTTGTCAGCTTTGGCAATAAAGGATTCTATCGCCGTAAGGAGTTCATCACATTCTATGCAGTGCATAAAATCAGCCTCCCTTACTCATTTTCCGAAGCATTGAACGTATCGACTTCATAACTGAAACTATCTCATCATTACAGCCGTTGTCTGACTTTTCAATGCTTGTCTGTGATGCCGTGTGTTTGAGATACGCAAGAGGAATGTTACCCCAGTCGCCGTCAAAATCGTCACTGACCTCGCCAAATAAATTGTAAATGATTTCCTTTGCCTTGTTGGGAGTAAGTCCGCCTGCATTACTGCATACGGTAAGCATTTTGTAAAGGTCATCGGGATTTGAAATGTCAGGCTCTTTGAAGTATGCCTCAACATGCTCAAAGTTGTAGCAGGCAAGAAGTATATTATTGATAATCCATGCAAGGGACTGTCGTTCCGTCTGGAATACCTGTTCTTCCGTTACCTCCATAGATGTCTGTGCAGTGGCACGATTGAAGTCTGATGTGTAACCGACATACAAATCGGGAAGTCTGAACGCTGACTGTACTTTTTTCCTGTTGTTGTCAAGATAATCCTGGAACAGTTCGTCATGCTGAAGAATATCGGCAAGACTCTGAAGCTTTATATCGGGTTTGCTTTCTTCCGTGAAGTCAACCTTGTTGCTGTTGTTTTCAGCCTCAAGGAGCAGGAAACTGTGCTGTCCGGCTTCACCCTTGATGTCGTTCATGTATGTTTCAAGCTTTTCAAAGCTGTCGTTGGTAAGTGTACCACCGTTTAAGATTATCGCAAGAGGAGTATGCCTGCCGTTTTCAAAGTAATTGTTGTTAAGGCTTTCTGCCTTACGGCTTCCATCAATGCCAAGCGTCTGACCTATCCAGCGAACTTCTCCGTATGGCTTACTGCCAAGACGGAATTCAAGTATTTCGTTAGCCTGCATTTCGGGAGGAATATTTTCCGTGACATAGTCGCCAGTGTCCTTGTTCATAATTCTTGTATCGCCGAACTCTTTGAAATACACGGTTTTGAGGTTTACCCTCTGTCTGTATCGGCAGAACTGCTTTTTCCTGTTTATCATTTTGCCGTTGTAATTATACTGTACATCAATAAAATCACCCTGCTGACGTGATTTTTCAATGCTCGGTACGTTTTCGATAAAGGATATTTCCACAACCTCACCAACAGCATTTCTGATTACTTCAAGATACGCAATACCATAAGTTTCCCTTGATGCAACAATATTTTCAAAGACTTCCTTTGTATCACACTCAAAGGTCAGACAGTCAATAATCTCCTGCAAACGTTTAAACTCGTTTTCAAGCTTTTCGGTATCGGTTACATCTTCTTTGTATCTTACACCTATTCCGAAACCTGCAATATTTGACTTGTACGCATTGATGCACTGCGGAAGGATGGTTGAATGCTGAACCATTTCTTCAAGTCCCGTCAGCGATACATCGGGAGTAAGCCATTCTGAAAAGCTGTTTTCACTTGCTTTTATATTCTGAGTAGTATCGGACTTTCTGACAGTTGACTGACCTTTTATAACCTTTGCACGGACATTACCGTTTTTCTTTGACATTATTTTTACCTCCCTTCACGCTTTTTCTTTATCTTTACAGGCAGACAGCAGAGCAGGACGCAGTCAGCCTCGTCAGGAGAGTGACCGCCCCTTTTCTTTATTGCCTTTTTGCTTTCAACACATTGCTTTGACATGTCTGTCATAAAATATTTTCGCTGTGACAGCTGTGCTATAAGGTCGTTGTCATCCGGAAGAATAAGCTCAACAGGCTTTTCTCTGCCGTCCTCATCATGAGGGGATAACATACTTCTGACAACACCCATCATGTATGTTGTACTGTCATGATAGTACGGATGATTTATTCTCAGACCAAATTTTACAGGGAAAACCACCATCCACGAAAACTTTTTCGGGTTAAGTTTCTGCATCTGGCGTAGTCTGTCAACAACACCGCCTCCGACACCGCCGTCATCAACCTTAACAGGAATAGGACGGCTGTATTTTTTGTATTTTCTCAGAAGCATTTCCGCACATCTGACTATATCATCAGCAGTTTTCATTGTGTCCTGTCCCTGACGTTTTT
Source organism: Oscillospiraceae bacterium (assembly GCA_017416665.1). Taxonomy (GTDB): domain Bacteria; phylum Bacillota; class Clostridia; order Oscillospirales; family Ruminococcaceae; genus Porcipelethomonas. The sequence continues at coordinate 4,279 of JAFQBO010000161.1, read as the reverse complement.
CAAAGATTTCCATTTTTTCATTGACCTTGTAACCGACTATTGTCTTATCGTCACCAAATCTCGCAACGTCACAGCCGATATGTATAAGGTCGGGAATGTCCGGCTCTGTAAAATCCGTCATAACCGACTTTTCAATGTATTCAATAGAAATGAAAACGTCATCCTCCTGTTTCGGAAATTCACCATCAACACGGATTCTGACAACATTTGACTGACTGCCATACTTGTTTTCAAGTGATTTTATATTGTCCTTGTTGGTTCTGGAACTGTCACGGGAGGAAACTTTGTGGCATTTATATAACGCTCTGTCATTTGTGTGGGAGTCGTAAAACGTTCCTGACGTTCTTGTCGGGTTGCCACACATAAGAAGCTTGTTGTTTGAACCTGACAATGTACCTAAAATAGCTTCCATAATCGGATCTGCAACGCCCGAAGCTTCATCAACAATAAAGAGCATGTTGTCTTCGTGAAACCCCTGCATGTTTTCCGGCTTGGTTGCTGTTCTTGCTGTAGCGAACCAGCGTTCTTCATAGTTTTTTACGGAAACCTTTGTTTTCGTCCATTTGAGTATTGCTTTCAAAAGCGGACTTTTGGACTGCCATTTTGACACCTCCGCCCAGAGCACGTCATTAAGCTGCTGCTTTGTCGGAGCAGTGGCAACAACTCTTGAATACGGAAAGCAGGAGAGAAACCACAGACAAAGTACCGCCTCACAGCCTGTTTTACCTACACCCTGACCGGAACGGACTGTAACCTTTGGATATTTCGCAATGTCAGAAAACACAGCCTTCTGCCATGCATCACATTCAAAACCACACACTTCCATAGCAAAAAGCTCCGGATTTTCACGGTATACCGGAATTTTAGTCTTGAACTTCTTTAAAAGACGACAGTAGTTGTTGTTATTCCTCATTTTCATCTCCTCCGAGAACCGATTCGATCCAGGCTTCGGACATACTACTTTCGGATGAACTGCTTCCGCTCATCATTTCAAGAAGCTCTCTGGCAGCTGAAACATCAGGAAGAGCCGTTTTGCGAGTGTGTTTTATCTTTTTTCTGCCTCTGCCGTCAATTGTTATTTCCTCTTCAGCATATTCACCGCCGGAAGCAGCAATCAGCAATGACTTCTGAAGCTCGGTGTTGATAAGCTCGGGATTTGACTGTATAAATAAAGCAAATTCTTCATTTCTCTTTTTAAATTCAGAAATAAGCCTGTCACGCTGCGGCTTACTGTCTGTTTTTAAAAACTCTTCATAAAGGTTTTTAATGCTTTTAAAATCACTGCCTTTAATGCGTTTGTTTGTCTGCTCATAATCGTCAATTCCTTCAAGAAGGGATTTAATACTGTTATTTTTTAATACGCCCAAATCAGCACTTCCTTTTATGATATAAAAATAAGGGCAAAAAACGCCCTTTTAACGGCTTTTAATTTCAGCCGATAAATTTTACCTTAAATCTTTTTAAAACGTTTTTAAAAGGGTCTGAATGGTTTTCTAACGCACGTTTAATTTGGGTATGCTTCGCCATTCAGCATTTTACTCTTAAAAAGCTGTTTTAAGTGTATACTACTGCGTTCATCAGCACGGGACGCATCAACCATACTTCAGTAATCACAGTGTTTTTTTAATAATTTCAATCGGCAGAGTTACATTTTTATAAACTCCACATATTGGTATTTTTACTTTTGCACGCCTCTGACGTACATTATAGTCTACATATTCATCCGAATATTTTTTCAGTGGTCCGGACATTATCATTTTATTACCATCAGAAGTAACAAAAACCGTTGACGGCTCTATTGGCTTGCCGTTATTCCAGAGCCAGTTGATATATCCTATTTCACACTCATACATTGACTGTGGATTTCCACAGCCTATGAAATTAATAACACCGTCTGAATTTTTAATTCTGTAATAGGATTCAGGTTTTACATCATCAATATCAAGAAATATGTATCTGGTGAAAATAAGGTGTCTTTCCAGCTTCCACAATCCGCCACGCCTGATGTACATAAGCTTTTCGGGAATCTTTACATTAAAACCTTTTCTTCTCAGCAATTCACCGGCACTGAGTTCGCATCCGGCTTTTGTCTGTATTACATACATCATAGCTTTTCTTCCTTTTCTTTTAAAAACGCTTTTACTTCACGGTAAAGCTCAGGACGTTCCGTTGCCATAGCTTCAAATATCAGTGTCTTAAACTGATCAGCACCGTTTTCAAGCAGTTCCTTTGATTTCAAATCAGCATTACGCTTATATGCTGCGGCTCTTGTAAGTGATACAGCAGATTTCACAAGCGTGTCAAAATCCTTTGACTTGATTTCATCAGACGGCATCTGACTTACAGCGTCAAGCACCTGACTGCTTATAATACGCAGTATTCCCTCTGCCATGTCAATATCAGGATACCTGTTGATTTCTTCCATCAGTGCTCTGAAGTTTTCCTGTGATACTCTCAGACGTTCAAGCGATTCACGGAAATGCTTTACATATCTGTGAACGCTGCCTATTGAAATCTGAGTGCCTGTATCCTTTATATAATCGACTATTTCACGGTATGTAAAGCCTGCTCTTATCATTTCATCCACAGTGTCCTTTATGTCGGGTTCAAGTCCGTCAATAATACTGTGCCTTCTGTTTCCGAGGTTCATAGCATACCTCCTACAGCTTTATGCAGTCATCATTTTTCTTGCCGACAAGTATTCTCGTTCCGTCAGCTGTAAGCTTTGCAGATAAATATTTAAAGGAAGTATCTGCAAGGCAGGTTGGCTTTCCTGTTTCAACGTTACGAAGCTTTATGTATCCGCTTTCGTATAAATAGTCGATACTGCGGACTATTTCATATTCCTCAACGTCCGAAAGAACGAATTTCAGCTCTGTAAGCTTTTTAAACCCACCGCTTAAAACATTCAGCATCTGCAATATACGACCATTGTTTATAAAGAAATTACCGTTTTCAATTTCCTGTTTCAGTTTTTCTGCTTCGTAATTCATTGTTTTGATTCTCCTTTAATTTCCAGCAGAACGCTCATTATTCTGTCCAGCTGACGGCGTGTATTGTCCTGCTCTCTGAAAAAATCTTCCCTTGTGATGTAATCAGCCTTGACTCTGGCAATGTCCTTCTGACACTCCTGAAGCTCGTTTCGGTCAACATAATTTTCCTTGAGTTCTGAAATATCTTCCTTACAGCTGTCAAGTTCCGAAATAGTACGTTTGAGAAAATATGATATAATAGCAAGTCCACCACCGAGTATACCTTCAATTATCATTGTAAAAATATCCTGATCCATGTTTTCCTCCTTCCTGACATAAAATAATACTTATGGTATAATCTTTCTATCATCAATTATACCATAAGTATTTCACAAAGAAAAATCACGAATTTCATTTTTTTATTTCCATATTGTTAAATAATACGTTTGTAAAAGGCATAGAAGGACTTGATACTGAGACTGACCCTTAAGAGGGCTGAGAAAGGTCTGCCAATTGCATTTCATTTTTTCTTATACTTTTCTCCTGTAAACGTGTCAGTTGTTTTATATAAACTCAACTGATCCTTCATTATATCCTCTTGCAATTGATTATATATATTCTTGTATTTTCTTGGTATTTTTTCAACTATAACATAATACCCTGTACACCAAAAATGCCTGTTTCCATATTTATATTTTAAATTTGCATATCTGTCAAATATCATCAATGAACTCATTCCTTTCAGATAACCGACTATCTGTGCTACACTATACTTTGGCGGTATTGATAACAACATATGAATATGATCCGTACATGCTTCTGCTTCTATTATCCCTACTCCTTTTTGCTTGCATAATCTTCTTAATATTTTTCCTATATCAATTTTTATCTGATTATATTATCATTCTTCGATATTTTGAGGCAAATACTATATGATACTTGCAATTCCACTTTGAACGTGCTAAACTATTTATATTGTCTCTTGTCATAACGATTCTCCTTTGATTTTTGTTCGATTGGCAGACCTGTACTTTATTTTATCACTGGAGGTTATTTTTTCTACCCATAGCTATAAGCTTTCTGAACCTCAGGCATAGCCCGAGGGGCTATATACAATAAACTCTCTGCTTATAAAGCTCATATTCATATCAAGCATTTCTGCTATCATAGATAGAGATAAATCAGGATCGAGATATTTTTTGTCAATAATTTCAATGACTTTTTTTATTGTTGAGCTTTCTTTGATTTTTTTATTTATTGTTATAAAACTGCTTTCCAGTTTCTCGATTGTTTTTAATACAATTTCG
>JAFQBO010000160.1 GCA_017416665.1 Oscillospiraceae bacterium | reverse complement strand
GTTGAAATTGTGAAACCCTGTGGTACAGGAATACCCATGCCTGTCATTTCAGCAAGGTTAGCACCTTTACCGCCGAGTACTTCTCTCATGCTAGCATTACCTTCAGAGAAAAGGTAGCAATATTTTTTTGCCATTGGAAATTACCTCCAGTTAAATTAGATTCTCAGACTCAAAAAACGACAATTTCTGCGTAGTCCGGTCTGGTTATCTATATTATAACATACATTTTAAAAAATTTCCATAGCTTTTTGAAAAAAACTTTACGCATTATTTTTAGCAATATTCACAAAAAATATTAATTTAGTGATTTTTTTTAAAAACCACTTGAAAAATCTTTGAAAAACTGTCATAATATAAAATAGTACTTATTTTATAGCAAAGACAAAATAAACTGCATTAACAAATCAATTTTAAAATCGGAGCAAAGCGTGATAAGCTCGCTTAATCACGTTGCGACGATTGCAACCGTCGCAGGGAGCTTTTGCTCCTCAGGGTTTCAGTGGGAGATTTATTCTCCTACTGAAAGTCTGAAATGGAACTCGCCGCCTAAGAGGCGGGGGACATCTGCGACATGGTTATATTGGTACAAATAATTTTAACCTAACGGAGGAAAATAACATGAATAACGCTGTAATACTTGCAGGCGGTCAGGGAAAAAGAATGAAATCGGATATTCCCAAGCCTATGTTTAAAGTTCTGGGCGAACCTATGCTTGAATGGGTTATCAGAGCATGTGAAGAAGCAAGCCTTTCAAACCTTTGCATAGTAAAGGGCTTTATGGCTGAATATATTGACGAATATTTAAACGGCAGATACGAAACTGTTCTTCAGAGTGAAAGGCTCGGAACAGGTCACGCTGTTATGCAGGCTCGTGAGTTTATGAGAAAAAACAGCGAAGGCAATACACTTGTTCTTTGCGGTGATGCACCTTTCATCGACAGCGATACTATAAAGAAATCACTTGAAATGCATACAAGCGAGAATAATTCAATCACGGTTATTACTGCATGTATTGACTCTCCTCACGGATATGGAAGAATTGTCAGAAACAAGGACACAAATCGTCTTAATTCCATTGTTGAAGAAAAGGACGCAACTGATTTACAGCGTGAAATCAAGGAAGTAAATTCAGGTGCATACTGGTTCAAAACAGCCGATCTTCTGGAATATTTAGGCGAACTTACACAGAACAACTCACAGCACGAATACTATCTTACAGATTCTGTATTTATTGCTATTAATAAAGGAAGAAATGTAAACGCATATATTTCCGAAAACGAAAATGTAGTTCTTGGTGCAAACGACCGCAAGGGGCTTCTCGAACTCAATACTGTTGCAAGAATGGCTGTTATAGAAAAACACCTTGAAAACGGCGTTGAATTCACCTGCACAGACGGCGTTGTAATCGGCAGAGATGTAAAAATCGAAGCAGGAACTGAAATTCTTGCGGGTACTCAGCTCCGTGGCAATACCGTTATAGGAAAGGACTGTGTCATCGGACCTAACAGTGTTCTCGAAGACTGCATTGTTGAAGACGGAGTTCAGCTCAATACGGTTCAGGCATTCAAATCACAGATTGACGCAGGCGTTAAAATCGGTCCTTGGGTACATATCCGCCCTGGTAGTCATATCAAGAGCGGTGTTAAAATCGGTGACTTTGTTGAAATCAAGAATTCAACAATCGGTGAAGGCACAGCAGTTGCACACCTTACATATGTCGGTGACAGTGATGTCGGAAAGAAGGTTAATTTCGGCTGTGGTACGGTAACTGTAAACTATGATGGCATTGTAAAGAGCCGTTGTGAAATCGGAGATAACTGCTTTATCGGCTGCAACACAAATCTGATCGCACCGGTTAAGCTTGGCAAGGCTGTCTACACCGCCGCCGGCACTACTATTACAAAAGATGTTCCTGACTATGCCCTTGCCATAGACAGAGGAACAGTTCAGATCAAGGAAGGTTACAGTCTGAGAAAACTCAAAAAAAGACTGGAAAAAGCGTGATAGATAAATGAGTATATTTGACAAATTCAAGGAAATTGCCAAAGCATCAGAGGCAGTTTCGGGAAAACCGATAGAATATTTAATAGTAGGTCTTGGCAATCCCGGACTACAGTACGAAAAAACACGTCACAACGCAGGTTTTATGGTTATGGACGCTCTTGCTGAAAAACTCGGCTTTTCGATAAGCAAGTACAAATTCAAGGCAAAACTTGCGGAGGCAGAAATTTCGGGTAAAAGATGTCTTGTAATGAAACCTGAAACCTATATGAACAACAGTGGTCAGGCGGTTGCGGAGGCAATGAACTTCTATAAGCTTGATATTGATCATGTTGTTATAGTGTATGACGATATTTCACTCGAGCCGGGTTTAATCCGTATCAGACGCAAAGGCAGTGATGGCGGACATAACGGCATAAAGAGTATTATTGCACTTACAGGCGAAGACAAATTCCCAAGAATTAAAATGGGAGTCGGCAAAAAGCCCCACCCGAAATTTGATCTGGCGGATTGGGTACTGAGTAAATTCAAGGAAGACGATCAGGTAAAAATTGACGAAGCATGTCAGAAAGCCTGCGAAAGTCTTGAACTAATCGTCAAGGGAAATATTGACGAGGCAATGAATAAATTCAATTCATAAATTTTATAATGTATAAGGCGGCTGTAAAGTCGCCTATACGTGTTTTTATTTTGGAGAAATCGATGTTTAAAAGATTTATTGAATGGGCTGAAATCAATAACTGGAATATAGAAATTAATGAAGGAACAAATGATTTACCAGAGAATATATTAAACAGATATTCCATAGATGATAACTGGATGAATTTCATTAAACATTTTAAGCTGTGTGAAAATTCAGACAGTACAAAATGGTTTTTGACCGTCAATGATTATTTTCCGGTTTCAAACGGTTTTCAGTGGAATGAGTTTGAACTTCAATCTCTTGATGCTTGTGGAAATGATGACGAGTGGAGAAAAAATATCGCTCAATACTGGGATAATCATTTTCCGATTTTCATTTCTGTCGATGACGAATATTCCTACTATGCCATTAATACCCAAAATGGAAATGTAGTATATGGCAGTGAACCGGAATTTGAAGAAGCAACAATCGTGGCAGATGATATTTTATCTTTTGTCGAAATGATTATTGCTGGTAATATTAAATTTTAATTTGTCGGTGTAATTTTATTTTGCAAATTTTTTGTAGGGGACGGCGCCCACGACGTCCCGCATGTTAAGCATGATAATCGGCGGTGCGTCGAAGGCGCCGCACCCTACAGATGATAGGTGCAGAATATAAAATTTTTGTGAGGTAAATATAAATTTATCTTCGTGAGTTTAACTGCAATTTTAATCAATCTAACCCTTATATAAAAATTTCTTTGCTTCTTTCTTTTCAAAGAAAGAAGCAGAAAAAGTTTTTGCCAAGCTTTTTTCAAAAAGCGGAAAAAGGAGAAATAATGAATTTTTTCAGAGATACATTCAGAGAGCTGTCAGGCTTTAAAGATGTACAGCAATTTTTAGATAACAAGGTAAGTCCTGTTTGTGCAACAGGGCTTTCAGCGGTTCATAAGGCACAGTTTATCTATTCGCTTTATACAGATAAACCACTGCTTGTGATATGTGAAAGTGAGGCTCAGGCGAAAAAGCTTTGTGACGATATTTCCGTAATGGCGGGAGATACTGATTTTGCGTCATTTTTTCCGTCAAGGGAATTTGCCCTTACCAAAATGGAGGGCTTTTCAAGGGAATACGAGCATCAGCGTATTGCGACACTTTCAAAGCTTTTGAATGGACAATGTAAAATCGTATGTGCAAGTGTTGAAGCAGTGATGCAGCCTGTTATCCCTAAGGAAACACTTACAAACGAAACGATTAAAAACCTTGAAACGGGAGACGAAACAGATGTTGAACTGCTGAAAAAACAACTCAGCGATATGGGATATGTACGCTGTGACAAGGTTGAGGGAGCATCACAGTTTGCCGTAAGAGGTGCTATTATAGATATTTTTCCTGTACAGTCAGCATATCCTATACGATTTGAATTCTGGGGAGATGAAATAGACAGCATTTCATATTTTGATCCGCAAACCCAAAGACGTACCGAAACATTATATGATGTGGATATTGCACCCGCACTTGAAACGGTAACAGACAGAACAGCTCTTGCCGATAAAATTCAGGCTCTGGGCAAAAAACTCAGAAGTAAAAAAGCAGATATTATAAGAGAAAATTTTGCAAGGGACTGTGAACTTCTGCGTGAAGGTGCAGAGCTTATGTGCATTGACAAATATACACCGTTGATCTATGACGAAAAGCCGTGTGTTACAGAATATTTTGACGGAACTGTAATATTTTCCGAATACGTTTCTGCAAACGAACACGCAAAAGGCGTGATGGCACAGTATAACGAAGACTGCAAAATACTTGCCGAAACTGGTGAACTGTGCAAAGGTCTTGAAGGACATTACTTTGAATTTTCGGAAATTCTAGAAAAAACAACAGGCAGGCAGCTTTTTTTAAGCAACTTTGTACAGGGTCTTGACAGAATTGCATACAAAAAAATTATAAGCTTTGAGGCACTTCACAATGCACCATGGGGCGGAGAAATGCGTCAGCTGAACGAGGATTTAAAAAATTTCACCGAAAAAGGCTACAGAACTTTCCTTATTGCAGGAAGTGAAAAAACACTCCCTATTATAAAACAGGATCTCGAAAATGACGGTATAAAATGTGTTATTGCACAGAAGGATTCAGTTTGCGAATCCGGTACTGTCCTGCTCATGACAGGCAGTTTGTCAGCAGGCTTTGAGTATCCGGAAAACAGGACAGCTGTTATTACACAGGCAAAAGCAACCTCATCAAAGCGTAAGAAAAAGCGTCATAAAAAGGGCGAGGAAATAAAGAATCTTTCAGAAATCACACCTGGTGATCTTGTTGTTCATGTACTTCACGGAATCGGTCGTTTTGTTGGCATACGAAAGCTTGAACTCGAAGGCATCACAAAGGACTACCTTACAATTCAGTATGCCGGAAAAGACACTCTTTACGTTCCTGTTACACAGCTTGACATGGTTTCACGCTACATTGGTTCAAAGGATGATACAGGCGTAAAACTTCACAAACTTTCTTCAAACGAATGGCAGAAAGCACGAAACAATGTTAAAAAAGCGGTCAAGGACATGGCTCACGAACTCATCGCTCTTTATGCAAAACGTGAAAAAAGCAAAGGTTTTGCCTTTCTGCCAGATGACGAAATGCAGAGGGATTTTGAGGCACGTTTTCCATATGCCGAAACTGATGATCAGTTACAATCCATTGAAGAAATAAAGCAGGACATGGAAAAGTCACGCCCTATGGACAGACTGCTTTGCGGTGATGTTGGCTTCGGAAAAACTGAAGTTGCTCTGCGTGCCGCAATGAAATGTGTGGAAAGCGGAAAACAATGTGCGATTCTTGTTCCTACGACCGTTCTTGCGATGCAGCACTATCAAACCGCAACAAGACGCTTTGAACAGTTTCCTGTAAATGTTGAGCTTTTATCACGTTTCCGCACACCAAAGCAACAGCAGGAAATTCTGAAGGATCTGAAAAAAGGTATTATAGATATTATAATCGGTACGCACAGACTTGTACAAAAGGACGTTGAATTCAAAAGTCTTGGTCTTGCCATCGTCGACGAGGAACAGCGTTTCGGCGTAGGTCATAAGGAAAAATTCAAGAAAAATTTCCCGGGAGTTGATATGCTTACCCTTTCGGCAACACCTATTCCGAGAACGCTTAACATGGCGATGAGTGGTATCCGTGATATGTCGGTAATTGATGAACCGCCTCAGGACAGATACCCTGTACAGACTTACGTTGTCGAATTCAACATGGCACTTGTTGTGCAGGCAATAAACAAAGAGCTGAAACGTGGCGGGCAGGTTTATTATATCCACAATCGTGTTGAGACAATCTCGCTTTGTGCTGCAAAACTACAGGATCTTATACCTGATGCACGAATTGCCTACGCACACGGAAAAATGTCTGAGGAAGAAATGTCGGATATATGGGGACAGCTTCTTGAACATGAAATTGATATTCTTATATGTACAACAATTATTGAAACAGGTGTTGATGTACCGAATGTAAATACGCTTATTATCGAAGATGCTGACTATTTCGGTCTGTCACAGCTTTATCAGCTGAGAGGTCGTGTAGGACGTTCCAACAAAAGAGCATATGCATACTTTACTTTCAGACGTGAAAAGATTCTTACCGAAGTAGCATCAAAACGTCTTAACGCAATGAGAGAATTTACACAGTTTGGAAGTGGTTTCAGAATTGCAATGCGTGACCTTGAAATAAGAGGTGCCGGAAGTCTTCTCGGCGGAAAACAGCACGGACACATGGAGTCTGTCGGATATGATATGTATATAAAACTACTGAACGAAGCCATTGCCGAAGAAAAAGGCGAACCAATAAAGAAAAAGGCTGAATGTACTGTCGATATTCAGATTGATGCACATATTCCTGAAAATTATATTGACAGTCTCGCCCAGCGTATTGACATTTATAAAAAGATTGCCTGCATTGAAAATTCCGAGGACAAAACCGACATGATTGATGAACTTATCGACCGTTTTGGCGAACCGCCTGAGGCTGTTCTTGGTCTTATCGATGCCTCTCTGCTGAGAAACACTGCTTCCAACCTCGGCATATCAGAAATACAGCAAAGAAAAGACAGTCTTTATTTTTACGTTGAAACACTCTCCATGGAACAGATAAATGCCGTTTCTTCTGCGTACAAAGGCAGAGTTTTGTTCAACAGCCTTTCAAAACCATATATCTGCATCAGACTTGCCAAAAATCAGAAATCATCTGCACTTATGGCTGAAACACTGAATATTTTGCAGGAAAATACCGAAACAAAATAAATTTTGTATAAATTTTAAAAAAATTGTGCAAAAACTGTCGTTTCGCCCTGTTTCCACGGCATAATTTCATGTAATTTTATCATAGACATATAACACAATAAAATGTTATAATAAAGATTGATTAGATATATTGTGTTAATGAATGGAGAAATTTATATGAAGATAAATAAAATTATATCAGTAATTTCAGCCTGTTCCCTTTTGCTTTTACCTTCATTTTCGGTAACTGCGGCAGACGGACTTCCTACAAAGGCATATATCTGCGGTGAAATTGGTACAACATCCGTGTGGAGCGTTGACAATACAACAATCGGTTCAATTGTTCCGGAAATCAATGGTGATGCTCAGTACGAAGCAGAATGGAAAGTTACAGGTGATGGCGGTGCAACAGAACTTACATTCCTTGCACTTTCCGTTCCGAACATCACTTCCGACAGTTATCCTCAGATAGATGTAAATGTTACAGCCATTTACATAGACGGTGTGGAAGTACCAAACTATAAAATGAGTCCAAACGCTATTAATACAGCCTACTACGAAGCAGGACGTGATCCTGAAACAAGAGTTTATCTCTATGATGGTCTCAAAGGCACAAACGTTGCAGATCTTCCTAAGGTTACAACCATCAAGGACAGCATTAAAGTTGTGTTTACCGTTACAGGCACAGGACAGTACGGAACTTCAAATATCCAGGCAAATGTTATTGAAACAACTGAGGCATCACAGGAATCAACTGAAAACACAAGTTCGTCAGAAACCTCAGAAACTTCAGAAACTACAGTAAATACTGCTGCTGTTGAATCAACTTCAACAGGTGATGAAGGTTTTGCCGTTGCCGCTGCCGCAGGTCTTGTTGTTACAGCTGCTGCCGCTGTTCTTTCCAAGGTAAAGATTAAGAGAAAAAAATAATTTTATCCAGGAGACTGCTTAATGCGGTCTCTTCCGTTTATTAAAAAAGTTCTTATAGAAAAAAATTTTCAAAACTAAAAGTTTCGGTCAAGCCTTTTTAAAGGCTTGCGGTTTCCAAAGGCAGAGCCTTTGGTCGCCGTCCGCAGACGGCGAAATACCCCATCGGAGGCGCATTTACGAGGGGTGAATTGAAAAACAGC